>DASSLP010000154.1:0-9005 GCA_035689365.1 Methyloceanibacter sp. | reverse complement strand
GTCATGAGCCGCGCTGCACTCGCCGAAGCCAAGGCCAAGGGCCGCTTCGAAGGCTCTGCCGATGATCGGCGCGACGGCTTCATTCACCTTTCCTCAGCCGATCAGCTCGAAGGCACGCTTGCCAAGCACTTCACCGGACAGAAAGATCTCGTACTGCTGGCGGTAGACGCGTCCGGCCTCGGTGAGCGGTTGCGCTGGGAGCCATCGCGCCGCGGCGCACTTTTCCCGCACCTTTACGGTTCGCTCGACTTCGCGGCGCTGATCTGGGACGAGCCGCTCGAGGTTGGGGCTGACGGGCGCTACCGCCTGCCAGCGCGTGTCCTGCCGTGAATGGGCTGTTCGGTTTAGGCCAAGCACTGCTGCTTGTGCTTCCCCCCGAGCAGGCGCACGAGCTTGCGATCAAAGGACTTGAGCTTGGGCTTTACCCACGCGCAGCAGGGCCCGACGACAAGCGGCTGGTGCAAACGGTGTTCGGCCTCGACTTTCCCAACCCGCTGGGCATGGCGCCAGGCTTCGACAAGAACGCGCGCGTGCCACGTGAGCTTCTCGCCGTAGGCTTCGGTTTCGTCGAGGTCGGCACGCTCACTCCACGCCCGCAGAGCGGAAACCCGGCGCCGCGTTTATTTCGCTCGACCTCGGACCGCGCCATCATCAACCGGCTCGGATTCAACAACGAGGGCCAGGAGATGGCGCTCTCTGGGCTGATGGATCGGCCGCAAGGCATTGTTGGCGTCAATATCGGGGCAGGGCGCGATAGCGAGGATCGAATTGCCGATTATGTCAGTGGCATCGAGCGCATGGCACCTGTCGCGAGTTATTTAACGGTCAATATCTCGTCCCCCAATACGCCTGGCTTACGAGATCTTCAGGCGCCGGACGCTCTCGATGCTCTCTTGAAGCGGGTGCAGGCGGCCCGCGCCTCTCTCACCACACGGCCGCCGCTGCTGGTCAAGCTCGCGCCGGACCTTGCCGACGAGGACCTTCCCGAGATCGTCGGCGTCATCGTTGCGAACGGCGTCGACGGCATCGTCGTCTCGAATACGACGCTGGCGCGTTATGGACTCAAGGACGCCTCCTTTGCACGCGAGACTGGCGGCTTGTCAGGGCGCCCGCTCTTCGTCCGCTCGACCCGCATGCTGGCCCGCGTCTATCGTCTCACTGAAGGGAAGCTGCCGCTGGTCGGCGTGGGCGGCATCGATTCCGGTGAGACGGCGCTTACCAAGATCGCGGCAGGCGCCTCGCTCATTCAGCTCTATACCGGGCTCGTGTTCGAAGGCCTGGGGCTGATCGAACGCATCAAGCAGGCGCTGCTTAAGGCGATCGAGCAGGCCAAGGCCGATAGCCTCGCCCCCCTAATCGGAAGACGCGCCGAAGAATGGGCCTCGCGCGAGGCTGCGGCCCGACTATGACAGGCTTGGCCGCATCGCAATTCGCGATGCTATAACCCTCGCGGGAATAGAGGCTGTAGGGCGACCCCCATAATGCTGAGACTTGCCGCCGCTCTTTTGCTGCTCGTTTGGTGCTTGCCGGCGCTCGCGGAGCAGAGCCACAGCCGCCATGCCGCCGACCAATTTGGGTACGTTGAAGCGGCTTCCCTCTCACGCCATGCCTTCAACGCGAGCCAGCCAGCCTGCGACGAAGACGTGCCGGGCGCTGCCGCCTGCGCCGCGGCCAAGGATTGGCAGGATGTCGCCAGGCTTAAGGCCAGGGCCGCATGGAACTCTCTGTTCGGCACGGCAGAGCGGGCCATCGCCGTTTTCACCGGCCTGTTAGCGTTATTCTCGGTGCTGCTATGGATCTACACCAAGCGTGCAGCCAATGCTGCGCACCGCGCCGCCGAGCACATACCGGCTGTCGAGCGGGCTTATCTCTTTGCTGCGCCGGCCTTTATCGGAGCAAATAACGACAAGACCGAAACCACCGTCGAGATTACTGTAGACAATCCCGGACGGACGCCTGGCATCCTCACTTCGATCTATGGGCAGTTCTCCAACAAGCCGCCAAAGGGCGACGTGCCGCAATATAAGAGCGGCGGCTCTTATCCCTTCGAGCTCACGGTCAACTCTACCAACGGCGACCCGAGGGCGAGAGTTGTGCTCCCAGTGGTGTTCAAGACCGACTTCGCCGAGCAGCAATTCTTCTGGGGCTATATCGAATATCTCGACATCTTCAAGAAGCCGCACACCTCGCGCTTTTGCACGCTCATCTTCCCCGCCGAGAGCAGGTGGCAGGTTACCGGCGGCCGCGCGTGGAACGACTGGAACTGAGGCTTAAGCTTCGCGGTTGCGCGAGCGCGGGTCGAGCACCTCGCCTCCGCTGGTCCGCCCCATCAGCTTGAACACGCGCACGACGAGCCATACCGGAAATACGATCACCGCGCCGAGCAGGAAGTAGCGGAGCGATTTCTCGATTGCAGCGAAGCCCATATCGTAGATGCGGGCTACGAGCCGCCGCAGGCTGTCGAGGAGATCGAAGGGGCTGAAACCGAGAGCGGCGAGCACCACGCCCACGACCAGCGACAGGATCGCGAGCCTGATCAGGACGAGAGCCGGATTCCCGCCAAAGAACCGTTCCATCAATGAACTCCCCTTTCGCAAGGCCGCTGGAGGCGAGCCTCTTAGTCATCATAAGCTTCGCGTCGAATTACGCCAGAATTGGCGCGGGCAGAGAGCAAGGTCAAGGAGAACCCTAACGACGTGAGCGCAACTGCAAGCCTGGCGCTGGAGTCGCCGCAAGCGGCGCTGCCCGAGCCGTTCGCCGGCTGGTTCCGCAAGCGGCGCTGGCACCCGCATGCCCATCAGCTCGAACTGCTCGCAAAGGTCTCCGAAGGCCGCGACGCTCTTCTCATCGCGCCCACCGGTGGAGGTAAGACGCTCGCCGGTTTTCTGCCGAGCCTTGTCGATCTCGCGCGACAGGGACACAGGCCAAAGCCGCAGGCGAGGTCGGCGATCCACACACTCTACGTCTCGCCGCTCAAGGCGCTTGCCGTCGATATCGCGCGCAACCTTTCCACGCCGATCGAAGAGATGGGCTTACCCATCAGGCTTGAGACGCGCACCGGCGACACGCCGCCATCGCGGCGTGCCCGCCAACGCATCTCGCCGCCCGATATCCTGCTGACCACGCCGGAGCAGATTGCGCTCATGTTGTCGCACAAAGACGCTGCCGAGTTGTTCGGCTCGCTCAAGATCGTGATCCTCGACGAATTGCATGCTCTGGCGTCGAGCAAGCGTGGCGATCTCCTCGCGCTCGACCTCGCGCGGCTGCGTACCCATGCGCCAGAGCTCACAGCCGTCGGGCTGTCGGCGACGGTGGCGCGGCCTTACGAGCTAGCCGCCTTCCTCGTGCCGCACAAAGGCCAGACCACAACGCGGCTTGCCGAGATTGTCACGGCGAGAGAGGGCGCCAAAGCCGACATCTCTATCCTCAAATCTGAGGCGGAGCTTCCTTGGGCTGGGCATTCCGGACGCTATGCGCTCTCCGAGATCTACGAGGCGATCAAGGCCCACCGCATGTCGCTGATGTTCGTCAACACGCGCTCGCAGGCCGAGATGCTGTTTCACGAGCTGTGGCGCTATAACGATGCAAATCTCGCCATCGCTCTCCATCATGGCTCGCTCGACGTTGGCCAGCGGCGGAAGGTCGAGGCCGCCATGGTGGCAGGCAAGCTCCGCGCCGTGGTCTGCACCTCGACGCTCGACCTTGGCATCGACTGGGGCGACGTCGATCTTGTCATCAATGTCGGCGCGCCAAAGGGCGCAAGCCGCCTCGCCCAGCGTATTGGCCGGGCCAATCACCGTCTCGACGAGCCAAGCAAAGCCCTTCTCGTGCCCGCCAATCGGTTCGAGGTGGTCGAGTGCCAGGCTGCGCTCGAGGCAGCGGAGGAGGGAGCGCAAGACACGCCGCCATCGCGGCCCGGCGCGCTCGACGTGCTTGCCCAGCACGTGCTCGGCACCGCCTGCGCGGCACCCTTCGATCCGGATCAGTTTTATCGCGAGGTGGTAAGCGCCTCGCCGTATCAGGGGCTAACCCGCGAAGGCTTCGACAAGGTGGTAGAGTTCGTGGCGACCGGAGGCTACGCGCTGGCGAATTATGACAGATACGCGAAGCTGAAGCGCACGCCTAATGGCCGGTATCGCATCGCCCATCCCAAGATCGCCCAGCAATATCGTCTCAATGTCGGAACGATTGTCGAGGCGCCGATGGTCCGCGTGCGGCTTGCGCGTCTCAAGGCCGGGGCTCTGAAACCGGCGAGTATGCTGGCGCCGGGTCGCGTGCTTGGCGAGGTCGAGGAATATTTCATCGAGCAACTTACCCCTGGCGACAGCTTCGCGTTCGCAGGTGAGATCCTGCGATTCGAAGGCTTGCGTGAACTTGACGCCATCGTCACGCGCACCCACACGACCGAGCCCAAAGTGCCCTCTTATGAGGGCGGCAAGTTTCCCCTTTCGACGTACCTCGCCGACCGGGTGCGGCGGCTCCTCGCAGAGTCAGGATCATGGTCGCGGCTGCCAGACCAGGTCTCACATTGGCTGCGGTTTCAAGCCGATGTCTCGGTCGTGCCAGGCCCCGACGAGATCCTGGTCGAGACCTTCCCGCGCGGAAAAAAGCATTACCTCGTCTGCTATCCGTTCGAGGGGCGGCTCGCCCATCAGAGCCTCGGCATGTTGCTGACGCGGCGGCTCGAGCGGGCGGGCGCCGCTCCGCTCGCCTTCGTCGCCAACGAATATGCGCTGGCGATATGGGGGCTTAACGACATGGGCGAGATGGTGCGAACCGGGCGGCTCGACCTCACCAAGCTGTTCGACGAGGACATGCTCGGCGACGACCTCGATGCATGGCTCGCCTCCTCGAGCCTGATGAAGCGCTCGTTCCGCGTCTGCGCCATCATCTCGGGCCTGATCGAGCGGCGTCATCCGGGTCAGGAGAAGACCGGACGCCAAATGACAGTCTCCTCTGACCTCATTTATGACGTGCTCCGCCAGCACGAGCCAGACCACATTCTACTGCGCGCCGCGTTCGCCGATGCGGCAACTGGACTCATCGATGTCGGCCGCCTCAACCAATTCTTGCAACGCATTCGCGGACGAATCAGGCATATTGCCCTGAGCCAAGTTTCGCCGCTCGCTGTGCCCGTCATGCTTGAGATTGGACGTGAGAGCGTCCCGGGAGAAGCGAGTGAGACCTTGTTGCGTGAGACGGTCGAAGAGCTCATCGCGGAGGCCTTAAGCGGACATGCTCAACGCAAAGCTTGATCTCATGCCTGAAAGTGCTCCCTCGTTGCGTTCGCACATTCTCGTCTCGAACCACGAGATGCGGCCGCTCGCCGCCGGAGCGCTCTATTGGGAAGCCGAGGACACGCTGCTCGTCGCCGATCTTCATCTCGAAAAGGGCGCAGCCTTCGCCGCGCTCGGCATGCTGCTTCCGCCCTACGACACGCGCACCACACTCGAGCGATTGCATAAGGTGATCCGCGCCGCGGAGCCTTCCCGCGTGGTCGCGCTCGGCGACAGCTTCCATCGCAGCCACTTGGCGGAGAGCCTCGCCGAAGATGATCTCGCCATGCTGATCCGGCTGCAACAGGGCCGTGAGTGGTACTGGATTTGCGGCAATCACGATCCGCATCTCCCCGCCTGCATCGGCGGCACCATCTGCACCACGCTTACCATTAACGGCATCACGCTGCGGCATGAGCCCTCCGGCAACGGGTCGGGTCGCGAGATTGCGGGGCATCTCCACCCAGTGGCGCGCATTGCGCGGCGGGGATCCGTGATCAGACGGCGCTGCTTTGCCACCGACGGCAACAGGCTGGTGATGCCGGCCTTCGGCGCCTATGCCGGAGGGCTCAATGTGCTCGACGAGGCGTTCGGCAGCCTGTTTCTACGCAACCGGCTCGAAGCTTGGATGATGGGGCGGGCCGACGTCTATCCCGTGCTCGGCAGCCTGTTGCTCCCGGACTAAGCGCCTATTCGCGCCGGAAGGCGACCCAGCCGATCAGGCCCGCGACCACGGCGATCATGACCGCAATCAGCCCATAGACGAAGGAGTGTGTGAACGCGAGCAGGTAGACCGCCTGCTCGAACCCGACCTTGTTCACCTTCAGGGTGCTGTGGTTCTCGCTGACGGCCTGGCCGTCGCGAAACAGATAAACGTCAGCGGTATAGCGGCCGATCGGCACGTTCGCCGGCAGGTCGACCGAAGCGCGAAACAGGCTGCGGCCAATAAAGGTCACGCCGTCGTCGTTCTCCTGGAACAGCCTCTGCGTCTCTTTGAGGTCGATCACCGCCGAGCGGAAGGCCTGCTCGCTGGGATAGCTCTTGTCGCTCCTGCCGAGATCGAGATTGTGGAGGCCGATGCCGAGCGACTCCAGCGTGCCCTCGGAGGTGATTGCCCGCAGCGGCCTGGTCGAAAGCACGGCATAGAACCCCGGCACATCCGGGTAAGTCTCGCCGGGACCGTTCACCCAGATTCCCGCAACACGCTGTTTACGCCGGGCGACGATGGCTTGGCCGGGTGCGCGAATGACCACGATCACGTCGTAGGTTCCGGTTTCTGGCGCAGCCCGCGCGCTGAAATCAATACTGCCGAAAATCAGAATCTCGATACCGGCGAAGTTCGACTTGATCGCGATCTCGCGTGTCGAGATATCCGACACGACCTCGTCCGAGGGCGGAGGTCCTGCGCCGCGAACCGTCGCCGTTGACAACGCGAGAAGAATCGCCGCGAGGGCGAGTAGCGTCCGCATCATGCACCCTTAAAGACGGGGGTGATGGTGTAGAGGTCCTCCGGCTTGAGCACGAGATCGAGGAATAGGCGGGCGGCAACCGCGAGCACGAGCAGGGCAAGCAGGGCCCTGAGCTGCTCGCCCCTGAGCTTCTGCCCAGCTCTCACACCGAACTGCCCGCCCATTACCCCGCCGGCTGCGAGCATCAGCGCCAGCACCACGTCGAGCGAGTGGTTGAAGCTCGCATGCAGCATGGTGACGGCGGCGGTGACGAAGATGATCTGAAAGGTCGAGGTGCCAATCACGATATTGGTCGGCATGCGCAGCAGATAGATCATGGCCGGCACCATGAT
Source organism: Methyloceanibacter sp. (assembly GCA_035689365.1). Classification (GTDB taxonomy): domain Bacteria; phylum Pseudomonadota; class Alphaproteobacteria; order Rhizobiales; family Methyloligellaceae; genus Methyloceanibacter. The sequence goes on along the minus strand of DASSLP010000154.1, from coordinate 1,928 downwards.
GAAGCCGCCGCCGACGCCGAGGAACGCGGTAAGCAGGCCGACTACCCAGCCAATCACCAGAGGCGGTATGGCGCTGATATAGAGCCGAGAGCGCGGAAATCGCATCTTGAACGGCAGGCCGTGAACCCAATTGTGCTGCCCCGGCTTGCGGCCGCTCACCGGCCTCCCCATGCGAGCGCGCCTGATGGCGCGGATGCTTTCGGCGAGCATCAGCCCACCGATCGTACCGAGCAGGGCGACATAAGTGAGCGAGATGATGAGGCCGGCTTGCCCCGCCTCGCGCAACACTTTGAGCAGCAGCACGCCGAGAAGCGCTCCTGCGACGCCGCCCACGATCAGCACGGTGCCCATGCGGAAGTCGATATTGTTGCGGCGCCATTGGGCGAGAGCGCCAGAGACAGAGGTTGCGACAATTTGATTGGCGCCGGTCGCCACCGCGATCGGGGCAGAAACCCCGGAAAAAATCAGGAAAGGCGTGAGCAGGAAGCCGCCGCCGACGCCGAACATGCCCGACAGGAAGCCTACCGCCGCGCCTAGCCCAAGCATTACCAAGAGGTTCACCGACATCTCGGCAATGGGCAGATAAACCTGGAACATGGGGCGACGAGGCAGGACCAGAAAGTCAGAATTCAGGAACCCAGAAACCAGAAATCGCAAGCCCTGACCACTCGCATATTTTGCTTTCCCCTGCGACCTGGTGCAGAGCACTGCAACGATAAACCGTTGCTACTCCCTCACTTTTCATTGCGACGAGCTGCAGGCCGTGTCACCCTAGCGCGTGCTTTTGTACCTAATAGGTACGGAAAAATGCCGAGACTGGCCCTCACCGACAAGTTACTCGCCGGCGTCAAACCTGCGGCGACTCAAGTCGATTACTTCGACGCCAAATGCCCCGGCTTGGCGTTCCGTCTGTCAGGCCGGGCGAAGACTTGGTGCTTGTTCTATACCTCGCCAAAGGACGGCAAGCGCGCCAGGGCCACGCTCGGGCACTACCCGCAAACTACGCTGGCAGCCGCTCGCACCCTGGCGCTGGAGGCCAAGGCTCACCTCGACCAAGGTGTTGACCCGCGTGATGTTGCTTCTGGCCTAATGACGGTCGGCCAGCTCGCCGACAGCTATCTCTCCAAACACGTTCGACCGAATCTCGGAAGCGCCAACGCAGTCGAGCGGCGTTTGAAGAAGAACGTGCTTCCGGTCATCGGCGGCATCGCCCTTGCTCAACTTCATCGCCGTGATGTTAACCGCGTTATTGATTCGCTGACTGGGCGCGGGTGCCATGCCGAAGCGGCGCGTGTGTTCGGGGACATGCGCACCATGTTTCGCTGGGGCATGAAGCGCGGCGACTTAGACACCGACCCACTATTGGAGTGAGCAAACCCCCGGAGCCGAGCCCCCGTGAGCGCGTCCTATCTGACGATGAAATTGCCAAGTTGTGGAACGGGCTAGAAGCCGCCCTACCACACTCGCAGCTGGTGCAGGGTATCATTCGGCTATGTCTTCTCACTGGCCAGCGGGTTGGAGAAATCTGCGGCATCCATGCGAGAGAACTGGACCGAAAGCAACATCAATGGACGATACCGGCTGCGCGCTCCAAGAACAAACATTCACACGTGGTCCCGCTTACTGAGCTGGGGTTTTCGCTGGCCGAACAGATCGCTGCTGGCGAGACTATGTCAGGGCAGGCGGTCGCCACGATCATCGGGCACGCGCAGGAACGCTTTGAGATCGAGCACTGGACTGCCCACGACTTACGCCGAACGGTTGTCACTCAAATGGCGCGTCTTGGTGTTGCGCCCATCGTGCTCGGTCACGTCATCAATCACCGAAGCGTCACCAAGGCCGGTGTGACGCTCAGTGTCTACAGCCACTATGGCTACGAACGGGAGAAGCGCGAGGCCCTCGAACTGTGGGCCGCCCACCTTGAGGGC
>DASSLP010000153.1:0-42210 GCA_035689365.1 Methyloceanibacter sp. | reverse complement strand
CCTCGTCCACTTGAAGGGCGCATCATGACGCGTTCATGAAGCGGGCGAGATGCGGCGCCTGCGGGCCGGCTGACGCACAGTCCGGCACTCGGGCGGCATCGGAGCTCCCTCCGGGGCCATTAGGAGTCCCCGCCAGGAGCTGGCTGACATTCCGGTGCAGGCCATTCGCGGCGATGCCGGCGACGAAAAGCAGGGCCCGGTGCCGACAAGACGTCCGCGATTGGCGCGCTGAGGGGCGCCAGCCGTGGTCTCGCAAGAGATCGCGGATACCATAGGTTTGCGCTTTTTGGCGCGCCATCCCCCTCTCACTCGCGCTGAAAAGCGGCGAGGAATTTGCCGTGCCAACGAGGCTGCTTAGGAAGCAGCCCGCGGCACCCGGAGGACCGAGACGCGGGACAATCCCTTGAAGATGCGCACCATGAAGGCAGTGGCGAACAGCGGCGTGATGAGGTTCAGGATCGGAATCGATGCAATGCCCGCGATGATCAGCCCGCACAGCAAGACGGTGACACGGTTCGCCTTGCGCAACTGCTTCGCCTCGTCGGGCGGCATGTGGCGCATGGCGGCGAGCTCGAAATATTCGCGGCCGAGCAGATAGCCGTTGCCGAGATAGAAAGCGATCAGGTTGATGCCCGGAACAAGCAAGAGAAACAGCGCAAGAATGTTAACCGCAAGCACGACAACGAAGAACTTGAGGGCGAGGCCGATCGCGGGCAGCGTGGCGAGCGCCTTGCCGGGAGGATCTTGCGGATACGTCGTGCACTCGACCTCCGCCGCGATGTCGTCGACATAGAGCCCGGCGATGAGGGAGCTGACCGGCGGAATGAGAAAGATCGAGCCCACGACGAGCGCGAGGCCGCCGAGCCATTCGATGGTCTTCTCGATCCAGCCAGGCCATTGCACGAAATGGCTGAAGGTCCACTCGATGCCGATGATCAGGATGGCGAGCAGCCCGATGGTGAAGGCCACGCATTTCAGCAACACCGTGCGGAATGCCGGCGTAAACAGCTCGTGGAAGGCTTGACCTGCGGCGGTGAGCATGACTGGTCTCGGACTCCAGCGGGCGAATATAGTAGCGGCCCCGCGCGATACCAGGGTGAAGGCGGAAGATCGAGGGAGCAGTTCAAGACATGGCTGAGAAACGCTACGACGTGGTCGGCATCGGCAACGCCATCGTCGACATCATCTCCCGCTGCGACGACGCTTTTCTGTCGAAGCACGATCTTGCCAAAGGTTTCATGCGGCTGATCGATGCCGAGGAGGCCAACCGCCTTTATGCCGCCATGGGGCCTGCGGTCGAACGGTCAGGCGGATCGGTGGCCAACACCATCGCCGGGCTCGCGTCTTTCGGGGCCAAATGCGGCTTCATCGGCAGGGTGGCCGCCGACCAGTTCGGCGGCATCTTCCGCCACGATATCCGTTCGCAGGGCGTGGTCTACGACACGACGCCAGCGACCGACGGCGCGCCGACCGCCCGCTGCCTCATCCTCGTGACGCCCGACGGCGAGCGCACCATGAACACGTTTCTTGGTGCGAGCGTCGATCTCAGCGCAACCGATATCGATCAAGCGATGATCGAAAATTCGAAGATCATCTATCTCGAAGGCTATTTGTTCGATCGCCACGAGGCGAAAGAAGCATTCCGCGACGCCGCACGCCGTGCGCGCAGAGCGGGGGTCAAGGTCGCGCTCAGCCTCTCCGACGCCTTCTGCGTCGACCGTCACCGGGACGACTTCCGCAAATTGGTGAGGGAAGGCGCCGACATCGTGTTCGCCAACGAAAAGGAAATCACCTCGCTCTACCAGGTGAACAGCTTTGAGGAGGCGGCGAACGCTGCGCTTCAGGACTGCGAGATGGGAGTTCTCACCCGCTCGGAGGAAGGATCGGTGATCGTCGCCTCAGGCGAAACGATCGAGATCGCCGCCGAGCCCGTCCCTGAGGTCGTCGACGTGACTGGCGCCGGCGACCTTTATGCTGCCGGATTCCTCTATGGCCTGACCAGAGGAGCACCGCTCGAGGCCTGCGGGCAACTTGGCAGCCTCGCCGCGGCGGAGGTCATCGGCCATATCGGGGCGAGGCCTGAGACTCCCTTGCGTAACCTCGCCACAGGAAGGGGGCTCATTGGCTAGAAGCCGGAGTGTCCTTTGTGACATTTCCGCCACGCGGACCGAAATTGTGTTGTGGCACAAGCGCCCACCAGAGTCTTCACCTGCTATTTTGTCGCAGACTCGGACGGGGCGGGAGAATGATGAAAAGAGCGGCATATCTGATCGCGGTTACTGCATTTGGCATCGGCGCCTTTGCCCAAACTGCTTCCGCCCAACAGCCGGTAACTCAGGTCATTGGCGGCACCACCATCACGCTTGGCGGCGGTGCCCAGCTCCTCTCGCCTCCCGACCTTGATTTCACCTTCAAGGTCAATGAGGAAGGTGCAGCCGTTCACAAGCAGACCAACAGCGACCTCGACGATTACGGCGGGGCGTTCGTCGGCTCGGTCGAGACGCCGTTCGGCCATTGGGGAGGAAGGCACCCCGTGACCGGGGTCGTCTCCGGTTTCTTCGCCAACGTCCAGAACACCGACCGCAGGAAATGCGTTTCGACCGAGAGCCTCGGTTGCGAGGCTGAGGATATCGTCGACAACCCCGACCGGCTCGACAGCTTCGGCTTTGATCAGTTCAAGACCAACACCAAGCGCGACGTAGACTATCGGGGCGTCGGCGGCGAGGCGCCATCGCTCAGAACAACAGGCTGAACCTGAACGGGGACGGCTTCGACGTAAATCAAATCAAGTATCGCGAGTCGCTCGATACCACGTATGCCGGTGCCTACCTGTCGGTCGGCGGCGAATACAACATCCTCGACTATCTCGGCGTCGGCGGATCGTGGGGCTTGCGCTCGCTCATCTCGCTGCGCGCGGGCGTCTATGACGCGAGCACAGACTATTCGGGCCACTTCACCCCGGATGGCGGCTCCACGACGCATCTCGGTCTGTCGGACGACCAGGTCGCCTTTATCGGCGCGGCGAGCTTCGAGACACGGAAACAGCTGGGGCCGCGGACGAGCCTGTCGCTGGTTACCGACTATGAGTACTACTCGTTTGCCCCTCAGATGAAATATGTCGATGCCGACGTCACGCCGGCATTCACCTTCGCCGGCGGGGTCAACAAGACCCACGTCTCCGACGACGATGCCTTCGAGGTGCGCACCACGCTCAGGCTCAATGTGACGCTCGGGGCGCTGCCGCCGCCCACTTACAACCAGCCGCTGAAATAGCGCCTTGTGCTCTAGAGCTTCCTAAGCGCCACCGTTTCCACCGCGTGATCCGCGCCCTTGCGCAGAATGAGATCGGCGCGTTGCCGGGTGGGCAGGATATTCTCCCGAAGATTGACGAGATTGATCGACTGCCAGATGGCAAGCCCAGTCTCGCGCGCCTCTTCTTCCGAAAGCATGGAGTAGCGGTGGAAATACGAGGCCGGATCGCGGAACGCCGTCTGCCTCAGCCGCAGGAAACGCTCGACATACCAGGTCTCGACAAGCTCTTCGGCGGCGTCGATATAGATTGAGAAATCGAAAAAGTCGGACACATACGGAATAGCCTGCCCGTCCTTTGGCAGCTTGGCCGGCTGCAACACGTTGAGACCCTCAACGATGACGATATCAGGCTGCTCGATGACGAGCTTCTGATCCCGAAGCACGTCATAGACGAGGTGAGAATAGACCGGCGCTTCGACTCGGGTCTTTCCCGACTTAACCTCGGCGAGGAAGTTCAAGAGCTTGGTCAGGTCGTAGCTCTCGGGGAAGCCTTTGCGCTCCATCATGCCGCGCTCTTCCAGCTCGGCATTGGCGAACAGGAACCCGTCGGTCGGCACGAGATCGACCCGCCGATGGCTCGGCCAGCGGGCAAGCAGCGCCCGTAGCACACGCGCCGTTGTGCTCTTGCCTGCTGCCACGCTGCCGCCGAGCCCGATGATGAACGGCATCTTGCTGTCGCCTTTGCGCAAGAATGCCTGCGTGGCGCCATGCAGACTTTGTGCCGCCTCGACGTAGAAATTGAGGAGCCGGCTCAGCGGCAAGTAGATTTCCACGACCTCCGCCGTGGAGATGCGCTCGGTGAGGCCGCTCAGATTCTCGAGCTCGGCCTCGGTGAGCGACATCGGTGTGTCGGCCCGAAGCCGTGCCCATTCCTCGCGCAGATAGAGCGCGTAAGGCGAGAATGCGACTGTGGCACGCGGGTTCATAGGAGCAGCGCTTTAAAGCCGTCAGCGGACGGCGGCTTTACGCCTTTTCTGCTCGAGATCCGTGGCGCTCATGCGCCGCTCGAGCTCATCAAAGACGTCTTCGAGCGCAATATGCCGGGATTCCAGAACGACGAGAAGATGATAGAGCAGGTCGGCGGCCTCCGCGACCAGGGCCTTCTTGTCCTGGGCGATCGCGGCAATGGCGACCTCGACCGCCTCCTCACCGAGCTTTTTGGCGGGTTTGACGGGCGCATCGTCGAGCAGGCGTCGGGTATGGGAGTCCTCCGGCCGGGCGGTTCGGCGCGCCTTGATGATCGCGGCGAGCCGGCTCAGGACGTCGTTGTTCATGTCTTGGCTCATACACTGCCGGGGCCAAAGTGGGAATAGGCGTGGGCAGGAAATCCTTGCTAAACACAAGGCAGCCTGCCTATTCGACGCGCAGCGTTAAGGATCGAGCCGGACGGGAAGGCCTGAAGCTGCCATGAAGCGCTTGGCCTCACCGATCGAGTGCTCGCCGTAATGGAAGATCGAGGCGGCTAGTACCGCCGACGCATGGCCCTCGCGCACCCCTTCGACGAGATGAGCGAGTGCGCCGACCCCGCCCGACGCGATCACCGGGACCGGCACGGCGTCGGCGATGGCGCGGGTCAGCTCAAGATCGAACCCGGCCCGCGTGCCGTCGCGGTCCATCGAGGTGAGGAGGATCTCGCCTGCGCCAAGCGATACGACTTCGCGGGCATAAGAGACCGCCTCGATGCCGGTCGGCTCGCGGCCGCCATGGGTAAAGATCTCGAAGCGCGGCTTGCCGCCGTTCGCCGCGACGCGCTTAGCGTCGATGGCAACAACGATGCATTGGGCGCCGAACTTCTCGGATGCGGCCCGCACCAGGCCCCTGTCCTTCACCGCGGCAGTGTTGATCGACACCTTGTCGGCGCCGGCTTTGAGCAAAGCGTGCACATCCTCTGTGCTGCGCACGCCGCCACCAACGGTAAGCGGCATGAAGCAGCGCTCCGCGGTGCGGGCGACCACGTCGAGAATCGTGCCGCGCTTCTCGTGGCTCGCGGTGATGTCGAGGAAGCAAAGTTCGTCGGCACCAGCCTCGTCGTAAGCCGCAGCCGCTTCGACCGGATCGCCTGCGTCTCTCAAGTTGACGAAGTTGACGCCCTTGACGACGCGTCCCTCCTTCACGTCGAGGCAGGGTATGACGCGGATCTTCAGCATGACGCAAAGGATAACTTACGACGTCTTGCGCCGGCGCTCGGCGAGCCAGCCCAGAAACACGATTGTGGCTGCAATCGTCCACAGGACAAAAAGAACGACGCCAGCCGGGATGGTCAGATAGGAATACCAGATGGCGAAGCCAAGGTCGTAGAAGGTCTGTCCGTAATCTTTGCCGCCGATCACGCATGGGACCGCGTAGTTGAGGTTGACTTCGCAGCCGAACACGAGCTCCGCGATCTCTTGGCTGCCGACTGCGACCAGCGCAGGCCCGAACGCCACGAGCAGGATCAGAACAAGCGGGATGATAAAAACTGTGCGCGGGTGCATCAAATTAGCCGTGATGTGATTTGCTGTTCGCGGCGATGAGCGCCAGAGCTTCGCGCGGATCGAGGCGCCCGTCGTAGAGCGCGCGGCCGGCGATCGCTCCTTCCAGCATCTTATAGCGAGGTTCGAGCAGTCTATGCACGTCGTCCATCCCGGCAAATCCGCCGCTCGCGATCACGGGGATGGTGACGGCCTTCGCAATCGAAGCCGAAGCATCGAGGTTGAGGCCCTCAAGCACGCCGTCGCGCGCAATATCCGTGTGGATAATGGCAGCGACGCCCGCGTCTTCGAATCTGCTAGCAACATCAATGGCTTCTATCTCGCTCGTCTCGGCCCAGCCCTCGATCGCGACCTTGCCATCACGCGCGTCGATACCAACGGCGATGCACCCGGGGAAATCGCGCGCGGCCTCACGCACGAAATGGGGATCGCGCACCGCGGCGGTGCCCAAGATTACGCGGTCGACGCCCTTCTCGAGCCAAGCGACGATAGTGTCGAGGTCGCGGATCCCGCCGCCGAGCTGGACCGGGATATGCACGGCTTCGAGAATCGCCTCGACCGCAGCCGCATTGACCGGCCTACCGGCCAAGGCGCCGTTGAGATCGACGATGTGCAGGAACTCGAAGCCCTGGTCCTCGAAGTCGCGTGCCTGGGCGGCGGGATCTGTGTTGAACACTGTTGCCTCCGCCATCTCGCCTTGGCGAAGCCGCACGCATTGCCCGTCCTTGAGGTCGATGGCCGGAAACAGGATCATCGACGCTTCACGGCTTCCATCGAAGGAAGTTGGCGATCAGCGCAAGCCCAAGCTTCTGGCTCTTCTCCGGATGGAACTGGCTGCCTGCCATGTTGTCCTTGGCCACGAAGGCCGTGATCTCACCGCCATAGTCCGAGCTCGCGACAAGCGCGCGACGATCCGCCGGCACAAGATGATAGGAGTGCACGAAATAGGCATTAAGGCCCCGCTCTCCCGTGGGGATGCCCTCGAACAGGGCATGCATGCGAGCCATCTTCAGCGTGTTCCACCCCATATGCGGAATCTTGAGCGAAGGGTCGCACGGCTCGATCGCCCTCACCTCGCCTTCGATCCAACCAAGCCCCGGCGTGAGCCTATGCTCGAGCCCACGCTCTGCCATGAGCTGAAGTCCAACGCAGATGCCGAGAAAGGGCTTGCCGTGCTTCCGCACTGCCTCGTCTAAAGCTTCGATCATGCCAGGCACGCGCTCGAGCCCCTGGCGGCAGTCGGCGAAGGCACCGACGCCTGGCAGCACGATGCGCTCGGCTGACAGCGCAACCTCTGGATCCGCCGTCACCTTGACGGCGAGCTTTGAGCCCTGCTCTCGCGCCGCGCGCTCAAAAGCCTTCGCCGCAGAGTGAAGATTGCCCGAGTCATAGTCGATGATGGCGAGGTGCATATCGGTCACGGTCCGGGGAATAGCCCGATGACCTCCTCCGATTCGCCGCGAGCGCCTGGCGGAGAGCTTCCGCTCTCGCGCTTTTCGGGTGCGCGGTCCGGCGTGCGTGCTTGTTTCTCCTGCTCGGGGAGCCAGGAGCGGAAGAAGGACAACTCAGCCTGGCCCCGGTCCCGCCCGCTTGCCAAGCCGACCAGCCGATAGCCGCGGCGCTCCAAGGAAGCTGCACGGAGATCGTTGGCCTCGAAGGCAAACAGCAGGAAAAGCCCAAGGCTTACCCAGCCGAACAGCGTCCTGCCCTGGTCGCTCGTGCCGAACGCCAATTCGAGCGCAGCGAAGCCCACCAAGAAGACGATCAGCTCGAGCCACATGCGGTAGAAGAAAAGCCACAGCGCCGGGACCAAGAAGGCGATCCACGAGAAGCCCTCCTTGACGAAGGCAAGCCGGTCCGCGCGCAGAGTGAGGTCTGCAACCTCGCTGCTCGGCTCATACACGGAATAGACGGTCACGGCGCCTCACGCTGCCCAGTCAGCCAATGAATCGAAAAGCCTCTAGAGCTGGCCCTTGGTCGAGGGCACGCTGCCCTTTTGGCGCTCGTCGATGGCAACGGCCTGACGGAGCGCCTTGGCGAGCGCCTTATAGCAGGTCTCGGCGATATGGTGGCTGTTCTCGCCGTATAGCGTCTCGACATGCAGCGTAAGCCCGGCATGCTGGGCAAAGGCCTGGAACCACTCCCTGAACAGCTCGGTGTCCATCTCCCCCACCTTGGAGCGGGTGAAGGCGACCTTCCACACGAGATAGGGCCGGCCCGAGATATCGAGCGCAACCCTTGTGAGGGTGTCGTCCATCGGGAGATAGGCAAAGCCGTAGCGGGCGATGCCCTTCTTGTCACCGAGCGCTTTGGCGAGGGCCTGGCCGAGCGCGATGCCGGAATCCTCGGTCGTGTGGTGCTGGTCGATATGGAGGTCGCCGTCGGCCTTGAGGGTAACGTCGATCAGGGAGTGGCGCGCGAGCTGCTCGATCATGTGGTCGAGGAAGCCGACGCCAGTCGCTACATCGTATGTGCCGGTTCCGTCGAGGTCGATGGACGCCGTGATCGCGGTCTCCTTGGTGCGGCGCTTGACTGCCGCCCGCCGCGCCTCGGTCTCTTTGCTGTGTTTCTGCATGCGAGCCACACTAGCGCAAGGGCCTTAGGAATTCGCTTCCTCGCGCAGCCCGCTTATACGCGAGCAAGCCTGGGAGTGCTATCAGAGCGTTAACGTCTCAATAGCTTGACGAACGGCGCCTTTGTTCCGATATCGCGTGAGCAATGGGTCCATCCCACTCTTCCCCCGACACCTGGTACGGCACCACGATTCTGACCGTCCGCAAGGGCGGCAAGGTCGTCATCGCCGGCGACGGCCAGGTCACACTCGGCCAAACCATCATCAAGGGCACTGCGCGGAAGGTGCGCCGGGTGGGCAACGGCAATGTCATTGCCGGCTTTGCCGGCTCGACTGCCGACGCCTTCACCCTGTTCGAGCGGCTGGAGACCAAGCTCGAGCGCTTTCCCGACCAGCTCAAGCGCGCAGCCGTCGAGCTTGCCAAGGACTGGCGCACTGACCGTTACTTGCGCCGTCTCGAGGCGATGATGATTGTGGCCGACGCCGGCGAGAGCCTTGTGCTCACCGGCACAGGTGACGTGCTCGAGCCCGACGATGCGGTGATGGGCATCGGCTCTGGCGGCGTTTACGCGCTTGCCGCTGCGCGCGCGCTGCTCGATGGCCCCTTGGGCGCCGAGGAGATCGCGCGCAAGGCCATGGCCATTGCCGCCAAGATTTGCGTTTACACCAATGACGAAGTGGTCGTCGAAACCCTCGACGCATCGAAGTAGCGCGTAAGACCCATGACTAGCTTTTCACCCCGCGAGATCGTCTCCGAGCTCGACCGCCACATCATCGGCCAGCGCGACGCCAAGCGCGCGGTCGCCATCGCCTTACGCAATCGCTGGCGTCGCCAACAGCTCAACGACGAGATGCGCGAGGAGGTGCTGCCCAAGAACATCCTAATGATCGGCCCGACCGGCGTAGGCAAAACCGAGATCTCGCGGAGGCTGGCGAAGCTCGCGGGCGCCCCGTTCATCAAGGTCGAGGCCACCAAGTTCACCGAGGTCGGTTATGTCGGCCGTGACGTCGATCAGATCATCCGCGATCTGCTCGAAGCTGGTATCGGCCTTGTGCGCGACGCTAAGCGCAAGGAAGTCTCGGCCAAAGCTCAGCTCAATGCCGAGGAGCGGGTGATCGATGCGCTGGTCGGATCAGGCGCCGCCATCTCGACACGCGAGGCCTTCCGCAGGCGCCTGCACACCGGAGAGTTGAACGACAAGGAGATCGAGATTCAAGTGACCGACACGCCGAGCATGCCTTCCTTTGAGATCCCTGGCATGCCGGGCAGCCAAGTCGGAATGATCAATTTGAGCGATGTGCTTGGCAAGGCCTTCGGCACACGTACCAAACCGCGCAAGGTCACCGTTAAGGACAGCTTCGACATCCTTATGGGCGAAGAATCCGACAAGCTGATCGACAACGACATGATCGTGCAGGAAGCGATCAAGAACGTCGAGAACAATGGCATCGTGTTTCTCGACGAGATAGATAAGATCTGCGCGCGCTCCGAGCGCGTCGGCGCAGATGTCTCTCGTGAAGGCGTTCAGCGCGATCTCTTGCCCCTGATCGAAGGCACCACGGTTGGCACCAAATATGGGCCGGTCAAGACCGACCATATCCTGTTCATCGCCTCAGGCGCGTTCCATCTCGCCAAGCCATCAGACCTTCTGCCCGAGCTTCAGGGCCGGCTTCCTATCCGCGTCGAGCTTCGCGCGCTGACGCGCGAGGATTTCCGCCGTATCCTCACCGAGCCCAAGGCCTGCCTCATCAAGCAATATGTTGCGCTGATGAAGACCGAGGGTGTCGATCTCGAATTCACCGAGGACGCGATTGACGCCATCGCCGATATCGGCGTCGAGGTAAACACCGCCGTCGAGAATATCGGCGCCCGCCGGCTGTTCACCGTGATGGAGCGCATTCTCGACGACATCTCGTTCGACGCCGCCGACAAGCACGGCGAGAAGATCGTGATCGACGCCGCCTATGTGCGCGGCCATATCGGCGACCTCGCTAAGAACGCCGACCTGTCGAAATTTATTTTGTAGGAAAAAAGACTAGAGGCACCGCCTCAATTGGCGGGGCGCCTGAGCCGCACATAGAGCGCGCCCTCGCCGCCTAGGCGCCTAGGCGCTGGCGCGAAGCTCACCACGACTGAGGCGAGGTCGGGGGCGGCGAGCCAATGCGGCACGGCCTGGCGTAGCACGCCGCGTTCGTCGCCTTCATAGAAGCTCCGCCGCGGGTCTGGCTCTGCGCCCTTGCCGGTGATGACCAGCACGCGGCGATGGCCTTTGTGCTGCGCCGATTTCAGGAAGCGGCGGAGCGCAGCGTGAGCATCCCGCTGGCGCATGCCGTGCAGGTCGAGCCGCGCCTCGACGAGAAGCCGTCCTCGCTCAAGCTTGCGTGCGGTCTGCCGATCAAGCGCTTCGCCGCGCGCGACAGGTGCTTGCTTCGGCGTTGGATAGGCTTGAGGCTTGACGGACGGCGTCGACGCCTTTGCCGTCGGCTTTGGTCTTGGCTTGGTTGTATTGATCTTGGCAGCTCTTCCTTTGTGTAGCGGCCGCGCGCTTCGAGCGACACGCTGCCAAAGCTCGGTGTCGCTTTCGTGGTCATGTTCGCGCTTGCCCATGCAACCAGCATAACGCAAGGCGTCTTAACGCTTCGGCAGCAGCACAAAAAATTGCGCCTTTTGGTGGGTGGTCCCGGCGATGGCGCCGGCTTCCTCGCCGGTGCCCCAGAAGATGTCGCCGCGCTCAGGTCCTCTGATCGCTGACCCCACATCCTGGGCGATCATCAGGCGCCGGAACGGCGCGCCTTCGGGCGTCTTAAGCTTCGGTGCCGCAACAAAGATCGGCGTGCCGAGAGCATGATAAGACGCATCCACGGCGAGGCTGCGGCCACGCGTCAGCGATACGCCTTGCGCACCGATTGGACCCTCGCCGGCTTTGGTTTTCGGCAACTCGCGAAAAAACACGTAGGACTTGTTCTCCTGCATCAGGGCTCGCCCGCGCGCGGGATCGGCCCGCAGCCAGCTCTTCAGCCCTTCCATGGTCAAATCCTTGGGACGATCGGCGCGCTCAGCGAGACGCTTGCCAATGGAAGTATAGGGGTGGCCGTTCTTGGCCGCATAGCCAAGCCGCACCCATGAGCCGTCGGTAAGCTGCACGCGGCCCGAGCCTTGGATCTGCATGAAGAACAGTTCGACCGGATCGTCGAGATAAAGCAGCTCAAGCCCTCTGCCCGAAAGCGCGCCCGACTCGATTTCGGCGCGCGTGTAATACGGCACGAGGTCCTCGCCGCTCCGGCGCATCACGCTAAAGCCGTCGTTGTAGAACGCCCGCAAGAGATCAGGTGTAACCTGAACGAGATCGTCAGGACGCCCATAAACCGGAACTTGAAACTTGTCATTACGCTCGCGCGAGCCATTCACCTCAGGCTCGTAATAGCCGGTCACAAGCCCCGGCTGCACGTCCTCGACGCGATACGGGACGTAATGAGTTTCGAAAAAACGTCGCGCTGCGTCGCGATCGACATTATCCCCGAGCGCCAACACGTCTTTGCATGGCGAGTTGGCAGGCGGCCTCTTGCGGCAGGATTTCACCAGCGCCCGGAAGGCCGCAGCCTGATCGTCCGCGGCCCAGCCCTCGATCTCGGCGAAGCTGACCGGCTTGAGCCTGATCGTCTGTTCGTGCACGGAGCACCACCAAAGGAGGAGTGGAATCGTGGCAACGATTGCCGCGAGCGGCAATAACAGCCTTAGCGAATACCAGCTAATTCGCAGCTTCGGTCGCGACAAGCTTCCAGTTCGGGTTCTTGGATCCGACCTCGCGGGCGAAGGTCCAGATGTCGGTGACCTCCCGTACCTTCTTGGGGTCGCCTTCAACCACCTCGCCATCAGCATCGCGCGTCACCGAGATCAACTCGCTCACGAACTTCACCGTAACGTAAGCGGTGCGGTTCTTGACCTCCGCCTCGATGATGTCGGCCTTGTCGATGCCCACCAGGCTCGACTCGACCTTCTCACCGCGGCTGTCGCGCTCGCGAATGGCGCGTTGGAAGCCGTCATAGACATCAGAGCCGAGCAACTGCTTCAACGTTGTGTCGTCGCCTTGAGCAAAGCCCATGACGATCATCTCGTAAGCCGCCTTGGCGCCATCGATGAAGTGGTTCGGGTCGAACCCGGGATCTGCCCGCATCAGCCCGGTCAGAGACTGGCCGAGCGGGCTGTCCTTTGCGGCATGGCGGCCGAGCCGTGCCTCGAGGTCCTCGACGGAGGGCACCGACGCTTCGGCAACCGGACCCCGCGACGACCTGCCACGCGGCAACGCCACCACGGGTTCGTTGGCTTCGGGACCGGTCCGCTTGGCATCAGGCGTGGTATAGGGATCGTAAGGCGGCCGCTCGTTACCAGTGCGGCGGCCGAGCACGTTGCGCAGGCGGATGAAGATGACGACCGCGAGCACCAGGAACAGCAACGTATAGATGTCGAAGGCTTCACTCATGCTCTTGCTTTGCCGCTACCCGGGTTCATGGATTGGGCCCGCGACCCATGCGGAACCTCTAGACGGGATATTGGTGCGCGCCTAGAGCTTTGCCAGCGGGAGCCTTTGGTTCGGGCAGGAGTTTGTCTCGCCCGCCCGCGCCACATCGACACAACTTAAGGCATTATCCGGCCCTAAGCCAACCCCAAACGCCTTTCGCCCTTAACCGGGTATTGTAAGGCGTCATGGGCCCAGAGCCCCGGCCGGCGAAGCGAATTGCGACCTCAGCCGGTCCCGTGTTAGCCAGCCGGAGCATAAGACAGGAGCTGTCATGGCCCGCAAGAGGGACTCCGACGATCAACCCGGAAAGTCGAACGGCGACGGGCCGTCACAACAGGCTCCTCAGCCGGCGCTCGGAACCGTGGCGGGTGCGCGGGCCGCGACCCAAGCCCAGCTCACCGTCCTTGCTCAGTACATCAAGGACCTCTCCTTCGAGAATCCGGGCGCTCCGCAATCGCTGCAAGGGCCTGGCCAGAACCCCCAGCTCAAGGTGGGCGTCAACGTGCACGTGCAAGCGAAGGCCGACGAGGCTTACGAGATCTCGCTCAATCTCGAGGTGCATGCCAAGAACGATTCGGGGGTCATCTACAATGTCGAGCTTGTCTATGGCGGGCTCTTCCAGCTGCGCGGTATTCCGCAGAACGCGATCCAGCCCGTGCTGTTCGTGGACTGCCCGGCGATCCTGTTCCCGTTCATGCGGCGCGTGCTAGCCGACGTCGTGCGCGACGGAGGCTTTCCGCCGCTGATGCTCGATCCCATCGATTTCGGCAGGCTGTACGCCCAGAACCTCGCCAAGGGCGAAACGCTGGGCGAGGCGCGGGCGAAGAACTAATAGCGCAGCCAGAGCGCCTCTGCGCCGAGTGTTGCCACGAAGGCGCGGTGCGCTTCGATCTCCGCGGCGGTGAGCCGAGGTGCAAGCGGCCGTTGCCGCGGGCGCGATCCTTGGAAATTGGTATGCAAAAATGCGGCCTGGACTCCATTGACGGCGAAGTCGAGCCGCGCCTGATGACCGCCAACAAGCTCCACATAGACGGCTGCGAGCAACCGGCAGTCGAGCAACGCGCTGTGCTTCTCGCGCTCTGACAGATCGATGCCGTAGCGCTTACAGAGCGCATCGAGGCTGCATGGCGAACCTGGATGCCTTCGCCGCGCGAGCGCAAGCGTATCGACCACGCGGTCCCAGCGCAGCAGTGGTCGCGCCGCCCGCTCGAGCTCTGCGTTGAGGAAGCCGAAATCGAACGTGGCGTTGTGCATCACCAGCGCGGCGCCTTCGATGAAATTAAGCATGTCGTCGGCAAGCTCGGCGAAGCGCGGTTTATCACGGAGAAAATCTAGCGAAAGTCCATGCACCTCGAAGGCAGAGTACGGCACGTCGCGCTCGGGATTCACATGGCAATGCCACGAGCGCCCGCTGGGGATGCAGTTGACAAGCTCGATGCAGCCGATCTCGACGATGCGGTGGCCGTCGAACGGGTCAAGCCCCGTCGTCTCGGTATCGAGCACGATCTCGCGCACAGCGCGTAGCCTCTCTAATCGGTGTAGCTGTGACGCAGCCGCTCCATGACGCGGCCTTCGCGACTCTGAAGTGATTCGTTGATGAGTCTATCGAGCTCGCGATGCATATGCGAGAGTCCCCCGCCGCTATTGACAACGAAATCGGCGCGGGCGCGCCTCTCGGCATCGGGAAGCTGGCGGGCGAGCAGGTGCTCAAGCTTCTCCGCCGTCATGCCCGGACGCTCCAGCACACGTTTCCGCTGCACATGTGCAGGCGCACTTACCACGATGGTTACATCGACGCGCTTCTCGGCGCCGGTTTCGAACATAAGCGGGATCTCGAGCACCGCCATTCGCGCGCCCTTCTTGTCCTGCTCGCGCAGAAAATCGATCTCGGCCTTGACCACCATGGGATGAACGATGCTCTCGAGCTTTTTCAGCCGGTCCGGATGGCCGGTTACCTGCGTCGTCAGCAGCTTTCGGTCGACGCGGCCACCCCGCGTGGTGCCGGGAAAGGCGGCCTCGATCGCCGCCACCGCCTCTCCCTCATAGAGGCGATGCACACAAGCATCGGCATTGAACACTGGTATGCCGCGGCGGGCGAAATGCTCTGCTGCGGCCGACTTCCCCATGCCGATCCCGCCGGTAAGACCTATGACCAGCATTAGGCCCCTCCGAGCGTCGCCACAACATGCGCTCTAAGCTCTTTGGTGACCTCTGGCCGCATACCAAACCAGCGTTCGAAGCCGGGCACAGCCTGATAAAGCAGCATGCCGAGACCATCCACGGTCTGCCTTCCCCTGGCGCGAGCTGAAGCCAGGAGTGGGGTTTCGAGCGGGCTGTAGACAATGTCGGCAACAAGCGCATCTTCGGGCAGATCTTCGACATCGATGTCGAGCGGCTCCTTGCCGGTCATGCCGAGGCTCGTCGCATTAACGAGTAGGCCACAGCCGGCTAGCGCCTGGTTGCGGCCCTCCCAATCGACGACGCCCACGGTTGGTCCGAAGGTTCCCGCCAATGCCTCGGCGCGGTCGCGGGTCCGGTTGGCGAGCAAGATGCGCGATGCGCCCTGCGCGATGAGGCCGTAGACGATGGCCCGCGCCGCTCCGCCCGCGCCAAGCACCATCACCGGCCGACGCCCTCTATTCCAGTGCGGCGCCTCCTGGTTGAGATTGGTCATGAATCCGTAGGCGTCGGTGTTGCTCGCATTCAGCCGCCCCGCGCCATCAAGCCAAACCGTATTGGCTGCGCCGATCGCTCGCGCCGCTTCGTCGGCGATGAAAGCGAGACGCAAGGCCTCCTCCTTGTGCGGCAGCGTCACGTTGGCTCCGGAATAGCCGCGCTCGGCGAGCGAGCGCAGGAAGCCGGCAAGCTCCCCTGGCCGCACCGCCTCCCTCTCATAGGCGCCGTCAATCCCATAGAGCTTGAGCCAGTAGCGATGGATCACAGGCGAGCGCGAATGCTCGATTGGCCAGCCAATGACGCAGGCGCGTCTCACTTGGATCAGCTTTCGATGACGCCCTCGCGCCGAAGCGTATCGAGGAGCGGGATGAGAGGAAGGCCAAGGATGGAGAAATAGTCGCCGTCGATCTTCTCGAACAGCTCGATGCCGAGCGACTCGATCTGATAGGCGCCGACCGAGCTCAGCACCTCTTCGCCGGCTGCCGCGAGATAGCGGCCAATAAATTGGGGCGAGAGCTTGCGCATGGTGAGGGTGGCCATGGTGGTTTCAGTCCAGATGGTCTCGCCATTGGTGGCGACCGCGACCGACGTGTGGAGCGTATGCGTCTTGCCGCTGAGATCGAGCAATTGACGGCGGGCGGTTTCCATGCTGTCGGGCTTGCTCATGATGACATCGCCGAAGGCGAGCACCTGATCCGCGCCGATGACATAAGCCTTGCGCGCAACCTCGCTGACAGCTTCCGCCTTGGCCCGCGCCAATACCTCGGCGACATCATGAGGCGCGAGAGCTTCGTCGCCGGCGACCGCTTGGCGCATGGCGCTCTCATCAAGGCCCGGCGGCTCGACGATGAAACTAAGCCCTGCCGCTTCCAACAGCTTCGCCCTCGACTTGCTCGACGAAGCGAGAATGAGAGGTGGGCGTCCCGCCTGCAGGAAGCTCGTCATGCTTCGAGCACCGGCGCCTCACGATCATGATAAAGCCGAATGATTGCGGCTGCGGTTTCCTCGATGGACCTGCGGGTTACATCGATGATCGGCCACCCGTGGCGCGCGCAGAGCGCCCTCGTCTGTGCGATCTCTGCGGCGATGGCCTCGCGGTCGACATAGTCATCGAGGCGGCCGTGGGAATGCTCGATGACGCGGTTCTGCCGGACTTGCGCGATGCGCTCGGTGCTCGCAACGAGCCCGACGACGAAGGCGTTGCTCGGCACCTCGAGCTGGGGTGGAAGCGGCACGCCTGGAACGAGCGGCACGTTCGCAGTCTTGAAGCCGCGGTTGGCGAGATAGATCGAGGTCGGCGTCTTGGACGTGCGGCTGATGCCGACCAGGACAATTTCGGCGTCGTTGAGATTCTGGGGGAGATGGCCGTCGTCGTGCAGCATGGTGAAGTTGAGCGCCTCGATGCGGCGGAAATAGTCGGCATCGAGCACGTGCTGGCCTCCGACCGTGGGTGTCGCCGGCGTGCCGAGATAAGACTCAAAAACCTGAAGAATCGGCTTCAGCGCCGGAACGCAAGGGATGTTGAGCCGCTTGCAGGATCGCTCGAGCTCGTCGGCGAGCTCGCGGTTGAACAGGGTGTAGAGCACGATGCCCGGCGCCGCCTCAACATCCTTGAGCACCCGCTCGAGCTCGCGCCGGCTCCGCACCAAAGGGTGGAGATGTTCGACTGCCCGCACCTGCGCGTACTGGACCCGCACAGCCTTGGCGATCGTGATCAGCGTTTCGCCGGTCGCGTCGGAGATCATATGAAGGTGGAACGTGCGTTGGATATCCATGGCAATGCCTCTGGATAACCGCGATGGCGCAAGGGGGCAACTGGGCGGCGCCGTTCTGGTCCTCCCCTCGCTCCCTGAACATAGGGCAGAGCTTCTTCACAGATTCGCTTGTGTCGAGAAAAAGACGCCTTTCACACAGGGCGCGGCAATACCCTCTGCCATCCCCAACTCTAGCGCCTCGCTTTCCACAAGAGGCTGGACCATCTCTTCGGTGCGCGAGTTGTCCTGGCAAGGCTTGTGTCACAAGACTTTTACGCGCGGCGCGTCAGGCTTAGTCACAGATCCTTAGCTAATTTAACTATCACGCCGTGAGCTTCATCGAGAGTCCTGTCGACAGCCTGGTGACAGCGCGGAATGTCCGCTATCCACGCACAAATAGTAACAGTAGAAACCTTTTAGAGTCTCTCTTTTTTAGTATTAGGGAGCACAATGCTTCGAGTTCCTCAGACGCAAAGTCCCCTTCTCAGGGCTCTCGCCGGACAAACAACCGTTCCACCGCCGATCTGGCTGATGCGTCAGGCTGGACGCTATCTGGCGGAATATCGCGAGGTGAGGAGCAAAGTCCCTTCGTTCCTCGATCTCTGCCGTACTCCCGAACTCGCGGCGGAGATAACGTTGCAGCCTTTGCGGCGGTTCGATCTCGATGCGGCCATCGTATTCTCCGACATTCTCATGGTCCCTTACGCGCTCGGCCAGAAGGTCGAGTTTGTCGAAGGGGAAGGGCCTAGACTTGAGCCGATTAGAGATGCAGTCGGCGTCGCGCGGCTAAATTTACGTAATATCGCCAAATACTTAGAACCTGTCTACGAAACTGTGGAGCGGGTTAAAGAAACGCTGCCGGACACGATACCGCTTATTGGATTTTGCGGCGCGCCGTGGACCGTCGCCACCTATATGGTTGAAGGGGCCGGCAGCAAGGATCAGGCCGAAGCGAGGCTGTGGGCGTATCGGGATCGCGCAGCGTTCCAGGGTTTGATCGATGTTCTGGTCGAGGCTTCGGCTGACTACCTAATGGGCCAGGTGAAGGCAGGTGGCGACGTGCTCCAGGTCTTCGATAGTTGGGCTGGCAGCTTACCGGAGGACGAATTCGCCCGCTGGTGCATCGCTCCGACCAAGCGCCTGGTTGAGCGCGTCAAATCCGAGATGCCCGATGTGCCGGTGATCGGCTTCCCGCGCGGCGCGGGCGTGCTTGCCGAGCGCTATGCGATAGAGACGGACGTCGATGCCATTGGCTGCGACGCGACCACGCCCGTCGGATGGATCAAGGACAGGCTGCAGAGATTCCTCCCGGTGCAGGGCAATCTCGATCCTCTACTGCTTGTCGCCGGCGGCTCCCAGCTCGATAAACGTGTAGACGAAATCCTTGCGACACTCGGCTCGGGTCCTTTCATCTTCAATCTGGGGCACGGCATTAGGCCCGAAACGCCGATCGAGAATGTCGAGCGCCTTGTACGCCTGGTGAAGAATAGCCCCGCCTAGCTCCTGGCATCAGAGATGCTGCTTGCCTATATCAAGGCCTTCCACGTCATTGCCATCATCGCCTGGATGGCTGGGCTGCTCTACCTACCACGGCTTTTCGTCTATCACGCCGCAAGCAAGAAGGGCTCAGAGCAGTCCGAGACGTTCAAGGTGATGGAGCAGCGGCTCTTGCGGCTGATCACCACGCCCGCAATGGTGGCGAGCTGGGCGTTCGGGCTGATCGTCGCCTTCTCTGGCGTCATCGATTGGTCACGAGACGGCTGGTTCTACTTGAAGCTTGTCCTCGTGGTTCTGTTGTCCGCCTATCATGGCTGCCTCGTCATGTGGACAAAGGACTTTGCCTTGGATCGGAATACGCGTTCGCCGCGTTTTTATCGCATCGCCAACGAAATCCCAACCCTCCTCATGATTGGGATCGTGATTCTGGTGATTGTCCGCCCCTTCTAAGGTCCAGCCAAAACTGTTCCGCACGCCTTTGGGGTCTGCTATAAGATGAGTCGCATCCTAACCGGGGCGCTGTCGCGGCCCGCCTTCCTCCCCAAAAGAACGGGTCGCCCGGAACGGAGCAGGTGTCGAACTCTGCCTTTCCCGCCAAGGCAAATCCTATCCCCTTCCCTGAAGTCGCGCGATGCGGCGCGGCATTCGAAAATCCTAGGTTCACTCATTCCCATTTGGAGTAGCAGCGCATGCAGGAAATGAAGCTGCAAGATTTGAAGACCAAGTCGCCGACGGAGCTTTTGAGCTTCGCCGAGGAGGTCTCCGTCGAGAACGCGAGCGCCATGCGCAAGCAGGAGCTCATGTTCGCGATATTGAAACAACTGGCCGCCCGCGATGTGGAGATCACCGGCACGGGCGTGGTCGAGGTGCTGCAGGACGGCTTCGGCTTCCTGCGCTCGCCCGACTCGAATTATCTCGCCGGGCCCGACGATATCTACGTTTCGCCTTCGCAGATCAGGCGCTTCGGCTTAAGAACTGGCGACACCGTCGAGGGCCAGATTAGGAGCCCGAAAGAGGGCGAGCGCTATTTCGCTCTGCTCAAGGTCAACACCATCAATTTCGAGGATCCCGACAAGCAGCGCCATAAGATCCATTTCGACAATCTGACGCCGCTCTATCCCGACGAGTGGCTGCAGATGGAGATCGAGAAGCCGACAAACAAAGATCTGACGGGGCGCGTCATCGACATCGTGGCGCCTCTCGGCAAAGGACAGCGCGGTCTGATCGTGGCGCAGCCGCGCACCGGTAAGACCATCATCCTCCAGAACATCGCCCACTCGGTCACCGCAAATCATCCTGAGTGCTATCTCATCGTGCTCTTGATCGACGAGCGGCCCGAGGAGGTGACCGACATGCAGCGCTCGGTGAAGGGCGAGGTGATCTCATCCACCTTTGACGAGCCTGCCTCCCGTCACGTGCAGGTCGCCGAGATGGTCATCGAGAAGGCGAAGCGTTTGGTCGAGCACAAGCGCGACGTGGTGATCCTGCTCGACTCGATCACCCGCCTCGGCCGCGCCTACAACACCGTGGTGCCGTCGTCGGGCAAGGTGTTGACCGGTGGCGTCGATGCCAATGCCCTGCAAAGGCCTAAGCGCTTCTTCGGCGCCGCGCGCAACATCGAGGAAGGCGGTTCGCTCACCATCATCGCCACCGCGCTGATCGATACCGGCAGCCGCATGGACGAGGTGATCTTCGAAGAGTTCAAGGGAACCGGTAACTCGGAAATCGTGCTCGATCGCAAGGTCGCCGACAAGCGCGTGTTCCCGGCCATCGACATCGCCCGCTCCGGCACGCGTAAGGAGGAGTTGCTGGTCGCGCCGGACCAGCTCAAGAAGATGTACGTGTTGCGCCGCATCCTGAACCCGATGGGCACCCAGGACGCGATCGAATTCCTCCTCGACAAGCTGAAGCAGACCAAGAACAACGGCGATTTCTTCGAGTCCATGAACACTTAAGCGCCGTCTCCCTTAGTCAAAAACGCTTCGAACCGAAGGCAAGCTCCCGGCGTTAGTCTTTCAGCCAAATTGGCTGAAGAGAGACCAAGGAGAATGTCATGAAGCGACTGATTTCTGCACTGGTCGCCCTCGGTCTTGCGGTTGCATTCACTGCACCCGCATTTGCCGCGGGCCCGAACCAGCCCCTGACCAAGTCCGACTGCAAGAAGGCCGGACTGAAATGGGATAGCCAGGCCAATATCTGCCAACCGAAAGGCAAGTAACGGACGCCTCACAAGTCGTGCCGTTGACTAGGGAGCCCGGCAGGAGCCCGGGCTCCTCATCTATAGAGGTGCGTGACGCGCCCTCTTCACCGTGTCCACCAGCGCAGCAGGCTCCGTGACCGGCAGCGAGCATTGCGGCCCGATGCACACATAGGCCGTCGGTTTGCCGTCGATGGCGATCTTGCCGTGCGCCGGCGAGGATGCCGGCAGCTTGTCCCCTTCCCCCACCTCTTGCACGACGGCGTTTGGCAGCGACACCTCATGCAGCGCGTGCCGTAACGCGGATGCATCGCTTCCCTCGGGCACAATCAGCACGATGTGCGCTGGCGCGAGAAGATCGAGCTCCGCCGCGAGCAATCCAGTATGCGCAAGCACGTTAGTGGCCATTGTGCCAGCGAAGGCGCGCAAGATGGCTTCGGCGCGGACGCGATAGCGCCCCTCTCCAGTCCAGAGATAAAGCGCTGCGAGGTTCGACACCATCACAGCGTTGGCGTTCGGCGTCGCCTCGTCCTGTCCGCTTAAGGGCCGCACGATGAGGTCGTCAGTATCGTCGGCGACGAAATAATAGCCCCTGAGATCGTCGGCCCAGTAGTGTCGGTCGAGCACGTACACCCACTCACGCGCGCGATCGACATAGTCGTGCTTGCCGGTGACGTTGGCGAGGGCGAGCGCGGCCTTGATCATGTTGGCGTAGTCGTTGGCGGTCGCAGGCGCCTTGGCTTGGCCGTCGCGATAAGCGTGGAATAGGCGGCCGTCTTCATTCATCCGTGTACTGACGAAATCGAAGGCGCGCTCGGCGCCTTCGATCCAGTCTGCTCGCGCGAAGACATCCGCGGCTTGCGCAAGCGCCGCGATCATCAGCCCGTTCCAATCGGCAAGCACCTTGTCGTCGAAGCCTGGGCGCACGCGAGAGGCCCGTCGCCGGAATAGTTTCTCGCGCATTTCGGCGAGTCGCCGCTCGGTCTCGGCACCGCGAAGCTCGATTGCATTGAGTCGATTGAGAATGTTGTGGCCCTCGAAATTTCCGTCGCGCGTCACGCCATAAATCTCGGCGAGCAGGTGCGCGTCTTCGGGCCCAAGCACCTCTTCGATTTCCGCGGGACTCCACACATAGAACTTGCCCTCCTCGCCCTCGCTGTCAGCATCTAGGGACGCCGCGAAGCCGCCGCCTTCGATGACCATCTCGCGCAGCAGCCAGCCAATCGTCTCGGCGATGCGCATGGCGTAGAGCGGAGATTTATTCTCCCGCCATGCCTCAGTCATCAGCTCGACGAGAAGCGCATTGTCGTAGAGCATCTTCTCGAAATGCGGCACAAGCCAGCGCTGGTCGACGCTGTAGCGCGAGAACCCTCCGCCGAGATGATCGTAGATGCCGCCTTGCGCGATGTGCGTCAGCGTGAGGTCGATCGCCTCGAGCGGATTGGGCAGTCCGTAGCGGAGTCCTGCGCGCCAAAGGAACCCGAAGAACTGAGCTTGCGGAAATTTCGGCGCGCCTCTGATCCCGCCATTGACCGGATCGACTGCCTGAATGAGCCGCCGCGCGAGATCCGCGAGCATCGCATCGGTGGGCGGCTCGGGCGCAGCTCGAGGTCGCGTCGGCTGAAGCCGTTCCTTGAGTACCACCGCGTTCTGCCTGACCTTGTCCGGCTCCTCGCGATAGACTCGTGCGACTTCATTCAGTACACGGACAAATGACGGTCTCCCGTAGCGCGCATCTTTCGGAAAGTAAGTGCCGCCCCAGAACGGCTCGGCGTCCGAGGTGAGAAACATAGTGAGCGGCCATCCGCCCTGCTCGCCGAGCTCGTGCAGCGCCCCCATGTAGATCGCATCGACATCGGGCCGTTCCTCGCGGTCGACTTTGACGTTGACGAAAAGGTCATTCATGACCGCGGCGGTCGCCTCGTCCTCGAAGCTCTCGTGGGCCATGACGTGGCACCAATGACAGGCGGCATAGCCGACCGAGAGCAGAATGGGCTTGCCCGTTGCGCGGGCCTCGGCCAAGGCCTCCTCGCCCCAGGGGCGCCAATGCACCGGATTGTCCTTGTGCTGAAGGAGATACGGGCTCGTTTCGCGCCCGAGCCGGTTCCCGTCTACGCGCTCTTGCATGGCCCTTCCTCTCGTTGCTCCGTAAGATAACGCAATGGACCAGGAGATCGGTCAGTCCGGAAAAAAAAGCGAAGCGACGGTTGTTTCGCCCGATACCATCGTGGCGCTGGCCAGCGGCGCCATGCCTGCCGCCATCGCCGTGGTCCGCATCTCGGGGCCGAGGACGCGCAATGTGCTCGAGGCCTTTGGCGGCGGCGTGCCCGAGGCGCGCCATGCCGCCTTGCGCGACATCGGACCCCCTCGCCTGCCAGCCATCGACCGCGGGCTTGTGATCTGGTTTCCGGGACCGGCAAGCTTCACCGGAGAGGACATGGCCGAGCTGCACACTCATGGCAGCCGTGCCGTGGTCGGCGAGGTGATGGAGGCTGTGCTGTCGCTTGACGGCACGCGGCTGGCTGAGCCTGGCGAGTTCGCCCGGCGCGCCTTTGAGAATGGCAAGCTCGACTTGACGCAGGTCGAGGGCCTCGCCGACCTGATCAGCGCCGAGACCGAGGCCCAACGCCGGCAGGCTTTGGCGCAAGCCGAAGGATCGCTCAGAGCGCTCTACGAGGGCTGGCGTGCCGAACTGCTGCGCGCCCAGACCTTCATGGAGGCCGGGCTCGACTTCGCCGATGAGGGCGATGTCGTGGCCGATGTCGCTCTCAAGGCTGAAGCCATCGTCACTCCCCTGCTCATATCGATCTCGCATCATCTTGCGGACAGGCGCGGCGAGCGGCTGCGCGACGGGGTGCGCATTGTCATCGCCGGACGGCCAAATGTCGGCAAGTCGAGCCTGTTGAATGCGCTCGCCAAGCGCGACGTAGCGATCGTGTCGGAGGAGGCCGGCACCACGCGCGACGTGCTCGAGGTCCATCTCGATCTCGGCGCCCTGCCGGTGATCCTGAGCGACACGGCAGGCCTGCGGGATACCGCGAGCAAGGTCGAGGCGGAGGGCGTCCGGCGCGCCTTGTCGCGTACCGAACAGGCCGATGTCGTGCTGTGGCTCGTCGACGCCACGGCCCCGGTCTGGGACCCACCGGTGGCACTAGGGACCAAGCCAGCGGTGATCGGCGTCCTCAACAAGATCGACCTCGCGCCCCATGCGGTCCCACCTCGACAGTGCGTGCAGATTTCCGCCAAGACCGGGCAGGGGTTCGATGGACTAATCGAGGCACTAGAGGAACATGCGACCATGATCGCCGAGACCGGCGCCGGCTCGCCGCTGATGACGCGCGCGCGCCACCGCGCAGAGCTGGAAGGCGCGCGTGCCGCGCTTCAGCGCTTCGGCGATCCTTCGCTCAGCCCGGAGCTCAAAGCCGAGGAGCTTCGCATCGCGGCGCGCCATCTCGGCCGGCTCACCGGCCGGATCAATGTCGAGGAGGTGCTTGGCGCGATCTTCGGCGAATTCTGCATCGGCAAGTAGCCAACGTGATTCACGTGAAACAATCCGCGGCTGCTTTGACGCGCGGGCGCGAACAGACTAGGTACGGGCCATGAGCAAGGACTTCGACGTCATCGTCATCGGGGGAGGGCACGCGGGCTGCGAGGCAGCCGCCGCAGCCGCGCGCATGGGCGCGCGCACGGCGCTTGTCACGCATAGCTTTGCGACCGTGGGCGAGATGTCCTGCAACCCTGCCATCGGAGGCCTGGGCAAGGGCCATCTGGTTCGGGAGATCGATGCGCTCGATGGGCTGATGGGCCGCGTGGCCGACAAGTCCGGCATCCAGTTCCGCATGCTCAATCGCAGCAAAGGGCCGGCCGTTCATGGACCGCGCGCCCAGGCCGACCGCAAGCTCTACCGCCGCGCCATGCAGGCGGCGATCGGGGCCGCGCCGGGGCTTGAGGTGATCGAGGCCGCCGTCGAAGACCTCATCGTCCAGGACGGTAACGTTAACGGAGTGCTGACTTCTGATGGGGGCAGTATCTCCGCCGGCGCCGTGGTTCTGACCACCGGGACCTTCCTTCGCGGCCTGATCCATATCGGCGAGCGCAAGATCCCGGCCGGACGCATCAACGAGGCCCCTGCTCTTGGCCTGTCGGAGCGGCTGTATGGGCTTGGGCTTCGCATGGGCCGGCTCAAGACCGGGACGCCCCCTCGCCTCGATGGCCGCACCATTAACTGGGACGGCCTTCAGGTGCAACACGGCGATGCCCCGCCGCAGCCCTTCTCGTTTCTCACCGAGAAAATCACCACGCCGCAGGTCGTCTGCCACATCACGCATACGACGGAAGCGACCCACGCCATCATCGAGGCGAACCTCGCCCGCGCGCCGATGTATTCGGGCGCGATCGAGAGCGTCGGCCCGCGCTATTGCCCGTCGATCGAAGACAAAGTCGTCCGTTTCAAGGAGCGCGAGAGCCATCAGATCTTCCTCGAGCCCGAGGGCCTCGACGATGACACGGTCTATCCCAACGGCATCTCGACCTCTCTGCGGGAGGACGTACAGCTTGCCTTCCTCAAGACCATTCCGGGTCTCGAACAGGCGCGGGTGATCAGGCCCGGCTATGCCATCGAGTACGACTATGTCAATCCGCGCGAGCTTCATCCGAGTCTCGAGACCAAGGCGGTTCCGCGG
Organism: Methyloceanibacter sp.; assembly: GCA_035689365.1. GTDB lineage: Bacteria > Pseudomonadota > Alphaproteobacteria > Rhizobiales > Methyloligellaceae > Methyloceanibacter. The sequence goes on along the minus strand of DASSLP010000153.1, from coordinate 16,529 downwards.
CTGTTCCTGGCAGGCCAGATCAACGGCACGACCGGATACGAGGAGGCTGCCGGGCAGGGGCTGATTGCCGGCATCAATGCCGCGCTCGTAGCTGGCGGCGGTGTGACGCGCTTCAGCGTGACAAGAGCCGACGGCTATCTCGGTGTAATGATCGACGACCTCGTCACCCGCGGGGTAACCGAGCCGTACCGCATGTTCACGTCCAGAGCCGAGTACCGCCTGACGCTGCGGGCCGACAATGCCGACCAGCGGCTCACGCCATTAGGCATCGCCGCTGGCTGTGTCGGGACCGCACGGAGCCAGGCCTTTGCGGCCAAGGCGAAGCTTCTGGCTGAGGCTGAGGCGCTGCTCTGCTCCCTCACCCTCACCCCTGATCAGGCGGCAAAGCACGGGCTCAGCATCAATCGCGACGGGCGCCGCAGGAGCGCCTTCGAGCTGCTCGCCTACCCCGAAATTCAATTATCGCGAATTGCGGAAATCTGGCCGGAAATACGGATTATCGACCGGAAAATTGCGGATCAATTGTCGGCAAATGCGCGCTACGCGGTTTACGCGAAACGGCAGGAGCTCGACATCGCATCCTTCCGCAAAGACGAGGGCATAGCCATCCCCGCCGGCTTTGTGTTCGCCGCCCTACCCGGCCTATCCACCGAGCTTCGCCAGAAGCTCGGGCGGCATCGGCCTGCAAGCCTCGGCCAAGCGGCGCGGCTCGACGGCATGACCCCTGCCGCGCTGATGCTGCTCCTCGCTCACCTCAAGAAGGGCGCGGCGGCCAAGCGCGCCTGACGGTCAGAGACAAGACGTGGCATCTCGGAACGCGCCCCTTTCCATCAGTGGGGCGACCGACTTCGCCGAAGCCTTTAACGTTCCACGTGAAACAATCCACAGGCTGACGCGCTTCGCCGAGCTGCTCGCGCATTGGCAGGAGCGCACCAATCTCGTCGCCCCGTCAACGATGCCGACGCTGTGGTCGCGCCATTTCGCCGACTCGGCGCAGCTCACGACTCTTGCGCGAAACGCGCGACTCTGGCTGGATCTCGGAACAGGGGCAGGCTTTCCCGGGCTCGTTATCGCGATCTTAAAAACCGGGACGCCAGACTTCCGCATGCATCTCGTCGAGAGCAATCGCAAGAAGTGCGCCTTCCTTGCCGAGGTCGTCCGCGCCACGAGAGCGCCTGTGGACATTCACGCCATGCGCATTGAAGACCTCGCCGAAAGCGCTAACAGGCTTCAGCCAGACGTGGTCAGCGCACGGGCGCTTGCGCCGCTGCCGCGTCTCTTCGAGTTAGCGGCACCGTTCTTCGCAGCCGACACACGGGGGCTCTTCCTGAAAGGTCGCGAGGCAGAAGCAGAGGTCGACGAGGCGAGGGCCGAGTGGGATTTCACCGCCCGCCTCGTCCCGAGCCTGACTGCTGCGAACTCGCACATCGTCGAGGTCACGAACCTTCGTCCGCGCGCAGGCAGCGAGGCGAGATCGAGATGAGCCTCTTCGGCACCCGCCAACGCACCCGCGTGCTCGCGCTCGCCAACCAGAAGGGTGGCGTCGGCAAGACCACGACAGCCATCAATCTCGGCACGGCGCTCGCGGCCGTCGGCGAGCGCGTGCTCATCATCGACCTCGACCCGCAGGGCAACGCGAGCACCGGCCTCGGTGTCGACCAGCGCCCGCTCTCGACCTTCGACGTGCTGAGCGGGCATGCCACCATCATGCAAGCAATGGTCCCGACCCCCAACGTGCCGCGGCTCTCGATCGTGCCGGCAACCATCGACCTGATGTCGTTCGAGCGCGAGGCGGGGGCTTCTGGCGGACGCCACTATCGCCTGCGCGACTGCCTTGCGGCGATGAAGGCGGCGGAGGATCAGGACCAGGCCACCACCTATGTGCTGATCGACTGCCCTCCCTCGCTCAATTTACTGACCGTTAACGCTCTCGCCGCCGCCGACGCCGTGCTCGTTCCGCTGCAATGCGAGTTCTTCGCGCTCGAAGGACTGGCCCAGCTCCTGAACACGGTCGACGAGATCAAAGTGCGGCTCAACCCCAAGCTCCAGATCCACGGCGTGGTGCTCACCATGTACGACACGCGCACCAGCCTGTCCGACCAGGTGGTCGACGACGTGCGCCGCGTGCTTGGCGAGAAGGTCTACACCACGGTGATCCCGCGCAATGTGCGCGTGGCCGAATCGCCGTCGCACGGCAAGCCCGTGCTGCTCTACGACTATCGCTGCCTGGGAAGCCAGGCTTACATCCAGCTCGCATCGGAGGTGATTGAGCGCGAGCGGCGGATGCGTGCGGCATGATCATCTATCGGCGAATCAAAGGGGAGGAATCTGCCATGTCGGTTGGCGCGCAACGGAATAGGCTGGGGAGGGGCTTGGCCTCGCTCATCAACGGGGCCGCGGACGACCAGCGGAGCCTGCCGCTCGCTGCGATCAAGCCTGGGCGATTCAATCCGCGGCGGAACTTCTCTCAAGCGCAGCTCGATGAGCTTGCCGCATCGATCCGCGAGCGCGGCCTGGTGCAGCCGCTTGTGGTGCGGCCCTCGCTGTCCGACGCGGAAAGCTACGAAATCGTCGCCGGCGAGCGGCGCTGGCGCGCGGCGCAGCTCGCCAATCTGCACCAGGTGCCGGTCATCGTGCGCGAGCTCAGCGACCAGGAGGCCGTCGAGCTCGCCATCATCGAGAACGTGCAGCGCGAGGACCTGAACGCGATCGAGGAGGGCGAGGGCTACAAGCTGCTCATGGACGGCCACGGCTACACGCAAGAGGACCTCGCCAAGGTCATCGGCAAGAGCCGGAGCCATCTCGCCAACACGCTTCGCCTGCTCAAACTGCCACACCGCGTGCAGGAGATGGTGCGGTCCGGGCAGCTAAGCGCAGGGCATGCGCGCGCACTTGTCGGCCGCGACGATGCAGAGGCGCTCGCGCTCCGCATCGTTAACGAAGGGCTAACGGTGCGCGACATCGAGGCGATTACACAGGAAAAAAGTCCTAGGCCGAAACGGAGCCGCAAGAGCAAGGATGCCGACACGCGCGCCGCAGAGGCCGAGCTTGCCGAGGCGCTCGGGCTCGGCGTCGAGATCAAGAAAGGGAAGGGCGAAAAAGGCGAGCTTAGGATCCGCTACACCACGCTCGACCAGCTCGAGGACTTGCGCCAGCGGTTGCTGCGAAGGCCCCGGTAGAATCTAAATGGTCTCGTGAGCTAGAAGGCCGGCTCCGTAGCGATTCTGCTAAGCGACGGCGAGGAAGCCGGCGGTGGCGCAGGGATCGACAACGGCTTTCGATTCGGCGCCTAACCAAGACCAGCGAAGGCAGCGCCGCCTAAGCGCGAAGCCTCAAAGCCCGCGGCAAAGCCTCGTAGCGCTCGCTGAGTTCTAGCTCCAATATTGCGCCGAGCAACGCTTGGTCGGACTCTGTTTCGGCCGCGAGCTTGGTCCACGTCTTTGCCAGAGCAGTCAAGCTCTCACGCATTTCGGGCCTGTGTGCACGTTCGGCAAGCCGCAAGCAGCGCGCCGCGTTCACGCGGCATCGGTGGGGATCACCTGGCATGGCTCCCGTCCTTTCTCTCTTGCAGGCGGGAGTCTTGAAGCTCTCAGCCACCGGGGCCTGTTATCGTTATATGCCGGTGATGAGCAAGCTTGCGCCTTTGGTGCACCAATAGCGAGTCACTCATCTCGCGATGCAGCAACCTGTGCTGAGAGCGAACTAAGCGGCAGCGAGGAATTCTTCGGCGCGGAAGAGAGATTTGAAGGGGACGCCGGCTTTGGCGTAGAGGTCGGCGGCGCCCTCGCCGCGGTCGAGGATCGACAGTACCAGCGCGACCTTGGCGCCCGCCTCCTCCACCGCCTTCACCGCCTCCATGGCCGAGCCTCCGGTCGTGGTCACGTCCTCGAGGATCACCACGGTCTTGCCAGAGATGTCGGCGCCGTCGACGCGCTTCTTGGTGCCGTGATCCTTCACCGTTTTGCGCACGAAGAAGCCGGCTAGTCTCCGCCCGAACTCTAGGCTGCGCATGGCGACCGGCGCGATCAGAGGCACTGCGCCCATCTCGAGCCCGCCGATGCAGTCCGCATTCACGCCTTGCAGCTCATGGAGAATGAGCTCGGCGAGCAGGTTCGCTCCGTCGGGATCGAGCATCGCCGGCTTCATGTCGAAATAGAAATTGCTCTCGCGGCCCGAGGCGAGGGTGATCTTGCCGCGGCGGAACGCACGCTCTTTCAGAAGCGCGAACAGCTTGTCGCGCGCGTTGCTGGTTCTGTTTTTCTCGCTCATTCCTGTCCTACTTTGTCATGCCCGCGCCTGCCTGCGCGAAGCCGAAGCGTCAGTGTACCCGCGTACGAACGAGACAGGGCTTCGCTTCGGCGAAGGCAGGCACGCGGGCATCCAGTAACCGGCGCCTGCGGTCAGCTATGAATACAGGGGTTACTGGATTCCCGCTTGCGCGGGAATGACATTTGGAAAAGCGCACGTCAAATGCGGGAGGCGAGCTTGAGCACGAGGCGCTCGGCGAACGGGCCTTCGAGCTCCGGCGATTTGCGCGTGCGCCTGATCGCTTCCTGGATGAGCGGCAGCGCTTGCGCAAGCCGCGTCGCGCCCCAGCGTTTGCAGTGGGCGAGGAACACAGGCTCTTGCTTGAAATGGGGGCGGGGCCTTAGCGACTTCACCGCGTCCTCGAAGCTGCCGCCGGCGCTTTGCGCCGAGGCGACGCGATGGAGCTGGGTGAAGTGACGGCCGAGCGCAGCGAGCGCAGCGGCGTTGTCGGTGCCGGCGGCGGCGAGGCGCTGCAGCTCGCGGAGCGCCACGGCGGGATCGCCGCCGCTTGCGGCGTAAACGAAATTCTCGAGCGCTGTCTCTGCCGCGTCGCCAACGATCGCATCGACGTCGTCCTCGCTGATGCTCTCTCCGCCCGCGGCATAGAGCGCGAGCTTCGCGACCTCAGAGCGCGACAGCGCCTGGTCTGCGCCGAGCCGCGTCATGAGATAGGTGCGCGCATGGCTGTCGATGCTGAGCCCAGCCTCGGCGAGCTCGTCGTCGATCATGCCGGCGAGCGCGCGCTCGTCGGCGTAGCAGGGAAGGGCAACGGCGGTCTTGTCCTTCTCGAAGACCTTGCGCAAGCCAGAGTCGGGTCTGAGATTGCCAGCCTCGACGATGAGAAAATTCTCGGAGGGCTCGGCGAGCGTCGCTTTGAGTGATGCCGCATCGAGCCGCTGGCCGGCAGTCACCCTGATGATGCTGCAGCCGGCGAACATTGGCTTGGTGCGAAGCTCGACCTCGAGCCGCGCTGGATCGTCGGCAAAGTCGCGGTCATCGAGACGAACCACCTCTGTGCTGCCGCGCCTCGTGCGGGCGAAGATCCCAGCGAGCTCGCTCGCGCGCTCGGAAACGAGCCCGGCGTCGGGTCCATAGACGAGGACAGCGCGGCACGACGGCTCCGGCGATTTCAGAAAGCGCGCGACGCCTGATGACTTGAGGGCAACCATAAGAAATCCACTGAGTGTCATTGCCCGGCTTGACCAGGCAATCCAGTAATCCATGTCTTTCAAGACAACGAAGGGCGGTGATTACTGGATTCCCGCTTTCGCGGGAATGACATTTGGAAATCGTGGATGGCAGGGACAAGCCCGGCCATGACGGTTCCCGGCAATGACAGGCGAAGAAACTAAGCGGCGGTGTTCAGATAGGCCGCGATCCTGGTCCTGATGCTGTCGGCCACGGTGGTGGCGGCGCGGTTCTCGGCATCGTAGCGGGCGCGCACGTTGGCGAAGATCTCCTGGAAGCGGTTGTACGGCGCACGCGAGATAGCGGTGCCCTGGAGCAGCACTTTGCCGGTCGGGTCCATCAGCCTGAAGGTGGCGTCGAGCTGGTAGACCTGGCCGGTCGCGTCGCCGCTGATCTCCACGAGCTGATTGATCAGGCTCTCCTTGATGGTGACGTCGAGCCTGTAGTGCGACGGCGCCGGATAGCCGCCGCCGGTCGTGGCGAAGATCAGCTCGTTGCGGATCTTCTGGCCGACGCGGCCGGGAATGGGATTGATCTCGACGCCGGCCATCACGTCGGAGAGCTTCTGCCCGCCGGCCGTGGTGCCGCCGTAGAGCGGCTGGAAGCCGCAGCCTCCAAGCGCGCAAGCGGCGATGCTCGCCGCTAGGGCGATGGCAAGACTACGCCACGACATTGATGACCCTCTGTGGCACTACGACCACCTTTTTTATTTTACGTCCCCCGATGGCGCGCACGACATTGTCGAGCTTTAGCGCGGCAGCTTCAATATCTTCCTTCGCGGCGTCCCGCGCAATCGTCAATTCGTCCCGCCTCTTGCCGTTGACCTGGACGGCGATGGTGACCGTGTCCTCGACCAAGAGGGCGGGATCGGCCTTAGGCCAGGGCTCCTCGGCGACCAAGGTTTTATGGCCCAGGATCGCCCAGGATTCCTCGGCAAGATGGGGCATCATTGGAGGAATAATGCGGACAAGAATTTCCGCCGCCTCGCGCAGGGCCGCCCTTGAGGCAGGCGTAGCCGCTGCGCCGGTCGCTTCGCGGAGCGCTGCCTCCATCAAGTTGACCAAAGTATAGATGTAAGCAACGGCGCCGTTGAATCTCAGCTCTTCTATCGCCTTGGTGACGCGATCTATAGCTTTATGGGCATCCCGTCGTATAGGGGCAGATTCCGCAAGCTGATCGCCATCGTCCAGCGGCTTGGATTCAATTTTGGCGATCTCGCCGACCAGACGATAGACGCGCTGAACGAATCTATAGGCACCCTCGACGCCCGCCGAGGTCCACTCGATGTCGCGTTCTGGCGGCGTGTCGGACAGCATGAACCAGCGGGCCGTGTCGGCGCCGTAGCTTGCGATGATGGTGTCAGGATCGACCACATTCTTCTTCGATTTCGACATCGATTCGACCGCGCCGATGGTGATCGGCTGGCCGGTCTTGGCGTGTACCGGCTTGCCGTCGCGCTTGGCTACCTCCTCGGGGAGCAGCCATCTCCCGTGCTGGTCCTTGTAGGTCTCGTGCGTGACCATGCCTTGGGTGAACAGACCTTTGAACGGCTCGTCGAGCTTCGTGTAGCCGGTCCTGTGCATGGCGCGGGCGAAGAAGCGCGCATAGAGCAGGTGCAAAATCGCGTGCTCAACGCCGCCGATATATTGATCGACGGGCATCCAATAGCCGACGGCGTCCTTGTCGACCGGCTCTGGCGAGCGCGGCGAGGTAAAGCGCGCGAAGTACCAAGACGAGTCGACGAAGGTGTCCATGGTGTCGGTCTCGCGCGTGGCCGCGCCGCCGCAGGTGGGGCAGGTGACGTGCTTCCAGGTCGGGTGACGATCGAGCGGATTGCCGGGCTTGTCGAAGGTCACGTCGTCGGGGAGCTTCACGGGCAAGTCGCTCTCCGGCACCGGCACGATGCCGCAAGTCGGGCAGTGGATCATGGGGATGGGACAGCCCCAATAGCGCTGGCGTGAGATGCCCCAGTCGCGCAGGCGATATTGCGTCTGGCGCGCGGCGAGCAGCTTGCCCTTCACTTTTTTCTTGGTGAGGCGCTCAGCGATCTTCTCCTTGGCTTGCTCGACGCTGAGCCCGTCGAGAAAGTCAGAATTGATCATGGTGCCGTCGCCGGTATAGGCCTCGTCGCCGATCCCGAAGCGTCTGGCATCTTCGCCAGGCGGCAGCACCACGGGGATCACTGGCAGATCTTCATTGCGGGCAAATTCGAGATCGCGCTGATCGTGCGCAGGGCAGCCGAAGATCGCGCCGGTGCCGTACTCCATCAGGATGAAATTGGCGATGTACACGGGAAGCTCGGCGTCCTCGATCACCGGATGACGCACGCGCGCGCCGGTGTCGAAACCCTTCTTCTCTTGCGTCTCGAGCTCCGCAGCGGTCGCGCCGCCCCTCAAGCACTCGGCGATGAAGGCTGCGGCAGCCTGATCGTCTTCGGCGAGCGCCTTGGCAAGCGGATGGTCTGGTGCAATGGCGATGAAGCTCGCGCCGAACAGCGTGTCGGAACGTGTGGTGAACACCTCGATCAAGTCATGGCTTTTCGGCGCGGTGGCCTTGATCGTCTCGAAGCGAATGAGCAGCCCTTCGGAACGGCCGATCCAGTTCGCCTGCATAAGCTTGACCTTCTCCGGCCAGCGGTCGAGCTTCTGAAGCGCTTCGAGTAGGTCCTCGGCGTAGGCGGTGATCTTGAACACCCACTCCGGCTGCTCGCGCTGCTCGATCAGCGCGCCTGAGCGCCAGCCGCGTCCGTCGATCACCTGCTCGTTGGCGAGCACGGTGCGGTCGACCGGGTCCCAATTCACTTTGCGCGTCTTGCGGTCGACGAGGCCTGCCTTGAGCATGTGCAAAAACAGCCGCTGCTGCTGGTGGTAGTAGTCGACATCGCAGGTGGCGAGCTCGCGCGACCAGTCGAGCGACAGCCCCATGCTGTTGAGTTGGCCGCGCATCGTGGCGATGTTGTCGTAGGTCCAGGTGCCGGGATGGATGCCGCGCTCGATCGCCGCGTTTTCCGCCGGCAGCCCGAACGCGTCCCATCCCATGGGGTGCAGCACGTTGTGGCCTTCGGCGCGCATATAGCGGGCGACCACGTCGCCCATGGTGTAGTTGCGCACATGGCCCATATGGATGCGCCCCGAAGGGTAGGGGAACATCTCAAGAACATAGTATTTCGGGCGCGGGTCGTCCTCGGTGGCGTGGAAGATGCCGCGCTTCTCCCACTCCGCCTGCCAGTGCTTTTCGCGTTTCGGCGCGTCGTAACGTTCCGCCGCCATCGATTGTTGCCCGCTCGATTTTTTGCCTGATTGGCGCCGGGCAATCGAGCCTAAATGACCGGAACGGTCAAGTTACGCTCGTGCCAAACCCTGGTAGATAACCGCGAATGGAGGAAGAACCCGACGCTTCCAGCGAAGTGGCTGGACGGCTCCGCCTGGTCCGGCAGGAGATCGCGCTCGCGGCAGAGGCCGCCGATCGCAATCCCGCAGCAGTGCGTCTCGTCGCCGTGACCAAGACTGTTTCTCCTTCGGCGATCGAGGAGGCGATCGGCGCAGGACAGCGCCTGTTCGGCGAGAATCGCGTGCAGGAGGCGCGCGCCAAGTGGCCCGAGCTGAAGGCGCGCCATCCTAATCTCGAGCTTCATCTCATCGGGCCTCTGCAAACCAACAAAGTGCGCGATGCTGTCGCTCTGTTCGACGTGATCGAGACGGTCGATCGCCCCAAGCTTGCCCGTGCTCTCGCCGAAGAGATCAAGCGTGCGGGAAAAAGCCGGCGCCTGTTCGTGCAGATCAATACCGGCGAGGAGCCGCAAAAAGCTGGTGTGCTTCCGGCTGAGACCGACGCGTTCGTTACGCTCTGCCGCGATGCGTTCGGGCTCGCGATCGAAGGGCTGATGTGCATCCCTCCGCTCGATCAGGAGCCGGCGATGCATTTCGCGCTGCTCGCCAAGATCGCCGAGCGGCTTGGCATCAAAGAGCTCAGCATGGGGATGAGTGGAGATTTCGCCCGTGCGATCCAATTCGGCGCCACTTATGTGCGCATCGGCACCGCCATCTTCGGCGCGCGCCCCAATGGCCAGCCGTAGGGATTAGAGATCTGTGCTCGGTGACCACCGACGGCCTGGTCGGGCGCCGCGGGCTATGTCTCGAGTTCATCGATCATCCGGTCGGCGCGACGCAGCCGACTGCTCAACTCGCGACCGAGATTCGCCAGAAGCTTGATGGCGATTGCAGGAGCTTCTACGGAGAGGTCAGCAAATTGAGCCCGGCTCAATGCATAGGAGACGAAATCGCTATCGGCAATGATAGACGCTGAGCGGGGACCCGCATCGAGAATGGCGAGTTCGCCGAAAACGGTCCCTGGCGCGAAAGTGACGAGTCGAATATCGCGGCCAGCGGGCTGATGGATATAGGCGCTGGCGGTCCCCTTGGTCACGATAAATAGGTCCGTGCCGCTATCGCCTTGGTGGAAAATCGTTTCACCCTTTCGGTGTGCTACACGGGTCAGCCGAAGCTGCAACGCGGCTATCTCGCTAGGATCGAAATTATGAAAAATGCCAACCTTCTCCAAGGGCAGCTCGTGAACTGGCGGAGGTTCATCGAGCACATTGTGCAAAAGCTTGTCCTCTGCCCATTCGATCGCCCGGTCCACGTCCTCGAAAATATGATCGGCGGGGACGTACTCTGAAACCCCGAGATCTTTAAGCCGCGGCATGACATCTCCGCGCTTGGAAAGCACGAGACCTAGCTTCATCGCTTTGCGCTCGAGGTTGGTTCGAACGTCCAGGATAATACGCGCCCCAGTGCTGTCGATCTCGCTGACCCGGCGCAAATCGAGAATCAGCGAGCGAGTCTCCGACCGAGTTGCAGCTTCTATCTCGTCGATGAGACGTTCTCCGGTCCCGAAAAACAGTGCGCCCTGCAATTCCATAACCAGGATCGAATCGCCATGGCGTTCGAGTGCCTTCGATTCTCTGGAATCACGTGACTTGCGTGAGCTGACCGCGTTGCATCGATAGCTGCGTCGAACGATTGAGCGGCTCATGCGCACGACGAACAACATCACGGCAATGACGGTTCCAAGAAATACAGCGAGCACGATGTTGACGGTGATCGACAGCACCGCGACCAGCACGACGACCAGCAGGTCAATCAGAAGAAATCGCCGCTGGCTCCCGGAACTGGCCTGTGTGAGCTTGATAAGCTGGAAAGACCAGACGTCGAAATGCTGAAAGGCAACGACCATGATTACGGCGGACAAGGCGACACGCGGCAGGAGAGTTACGATTGGAAAAAGTATGGTGGAAGCGAGCAAGATGACCGCCGCGTTCACCAATACGGAGAGCGGGGTCCGCGCGCCGAAAGCGCGGTTTGCAAGGCTCGGTCCAATATTGATCCCCGCTGTGATGCCGCCGCAGCTTGCAGCGACAACATTGCCGACGCCTAGACGCAGCAAAAGATGGTCGGCATGCGCCCTGGCATCGCCCGGCTGAGTCACGAGCTTTGCGCACAGTAGCGCATCGATGGAGGCAATGACGGCCAGAGCCAGTCCGCCGCCTAGTATGGTAGGCCAGAGGGCGAAGAGATCGCCCATGCGCGTCAATTCGCCGATATCCCCCCATGGCGCGCGGCTTACCGCGTCCTTAGTGGCACCCCCGATAATTGGGCCGAGATACCCCCGCAATCCGAGGGCGATAAGCGCATAATAGAGGGCGGTTCCGACGGCGAGACCTGCCAAGAGTGGTGGAATTCGAGGAACGATTTTTCGTGAGTTCCACATCGCTCCGAATGTGAGCGCGGCGAGTAAGACGCTGAGCGGCTTGATCGCGTCAGGATGAGTCAATACGAAGGTGAATGGCTTCGTATGCTCAAGACCGCTCACGTTGGCCAGCTGCACAAGAAACAGGAGTGCGGCTGCCGTGTTCTGAAAGCCCGCGACGACCGGATGCGGCGTGTATTTGAGTAGGGTGCCGACTTTGACGAGGCCGAATAAGGCCTCGAAGACACCGCCCAAGAAAATGATCAAAAAGAAGACCACGACAATCAGGGCAGTGCTGCCGGCTGCCGGCCCAGCGATTTGCGAGTGGACGAGCCCGTAAAGGAGCGCTCCCAGGAAAAACGTGCTGTTGATCCGCGGCGCGTAAACCGTGGTCGTTTTATCGCCTAGCGCGATACTGACGAGCGCGACGAAGAATGCGGCGTAGAGACCGGCGAGCGCACCATTGGCAAAATATTTGTCGCCCAGCGGAACGAGGGCGAACATTCCATATCCCATAGCCAATGGAATGCCGACAGCCGCGGACACTAGGCCGCCCAGCACATCGTAACGGACGTTCGATCCCCAAGGATGCTGCATCGGTCGCGCTGATAGGCAGTCGTCCGACTGAATATCGCAGATACTCGTGACTTTCTTTTACGCGGCAAAATACCCCAAGTGGCGTCTTGCCGGGAGGCGAGTTCAAAGCTTGATCCAAACCTCCGTGTCGCGGCGCAGATCGGCGAGGAGCGCGCGCAAATCTCGGCGAGACAGCGCGATGCATCCTGCGGTTGGCGTCAAGCCCTCGCGCGCGAGATGCACGAAGATGGCGCTGCCCTTTCCTTTCACGCGCGGCCTATCGTTATATCCGAGCACGAGCACCACATCGTAGAGATGGTCCTCGCGCGTGAGCCGATCGGCAGGGCTTTGCGCTGAGAGCTTCACGAGACGATTGTAGTTGCGATTTCCGGGGTCTTCGCACCAGCTGTCATCGCCGCGTATTGCGCGCACCGGAAATGGCACGCGGGGGCGCTGAACGCGGTCATGCCGGTATAGTACTAGGCGAATGGGAAAGTGCCCGAACGGGGTGGCGCCGTCTCCCTCGCGCTTCAGCGCGCGAATGCTCTCGCGGCCGAGGGCCGCGCGCCGCACGTCGTGGGCGAGCGCAATCCGTGCCTCTTGCGGCCGGCCCGGCGCACACCTGACGATGATCGGCCGGGAGCGTCTAACCCCAACGACCGCCCCGCCTTTTTTGTCGGCTACCCGGCGTCGCGACATGCTTGTCCAAGCGCCTCCCCCCGCTTACAACTCACGGTGCGGAAATAAACCAGGGACCGCCAATGAGCAATGCGCGCAGGATCCTCATCATCGACGATGACGACGAGCTTCGCGAGTCGTTGAGCGAGCAGCTCACGCTGCACGAGGAGTTCGAGACGGCGCTTGCGGCCACGGCATCGGAGGGACTGAAGCAGGCTCGCAATGGCCATGTCGATCTCGTGCTGCTTGACGTGGGCCTTCCCGATCTCGACGGCCGCGAGGCGTGCAAGCTGCTTCGCCGCGGCGGCTTCAAAGGGCCGATCGTCATGTTGACGGCCCAGGTCTCCGATGCCGACACCATTCTCGGGCTCGAGTCTGGCGCAAACGACTACGTGACCAAGCCATTCAAGCTTGGCGTGCTGCTCGCGCGCATCCGTTCTCAACTGAGGCAGCACGAGCAAAGTGAGGACGCCGTTTTCACTATAGGGCCTTATACCTTCAAGCCAGCATCGAAGCTGTTGTTGGACGGTGCCGGCGGCAAGATCAGGCTCACCGAGAAAGAGACCTCGATCCTCAAATATCTCTATCGCGCCGGCGAGCGGGTCGTGACCCGCGAGGTATTGCTGCACGAGGTGTGGGGCTATAACGCCGGCGTCACCACGCACACGCTCGAGACGCATATCTACCGTCTGCGGCAGAAGATCGAGAAGGATCCCTCGCAGGCTGAGCTTCTGATTACGGAGACCGGCGGCTACAAGCTTGTGCCGTAGCTCGGCTACTCCCCAACTACAAAATCGGCGACGACCGGAACATGGTCGGAGGTGCGCTTCCAGTCGCGCGTCTCGTCGAGAACCCGCATCGAGACCGCGGCGCCGTCGAGCGCAGGGGTGGTCCAAATATGGTCAAGCCGTCGGCCGCGGTTCGATGCGCGCCAATCGCGATTGCGGTAGCTCCACCAGGTGAACAGCTTTTGCTCGGCCGGCACGTAGCGGCGCATGATGTCGATCCAATCGTGGGAGGACTGTACGCGCAGGAAACGCTCGACCTCAGCCGGCGTGTGGCTGACCACCTTCAGAAGCTGCTTGTGCGACCAGACGTCGGTGGGAAGCGGCGCCACGTTGAGATCGCCAACCATGATCATGCGGTTCTTGCGTTTTCTGTGCATACCGCGAAACCAGGCATCCATCGCTTCGAGAAAATCGAGCTTGTGGCGGAACTTTTCGTTGAGCTCAGGGTCGGGGATGTCGCCGCCAGCAGGCACGTAGATGTTGTGGAGAATGAGCGGGGCGCCCGTCCCGTTTGCCTCGGCGAGCTTGACCGAGAGATGACGCGCATGCCCTCGCCCGCAAATATCGCGACGCTCGAGAAGCGTGAAGGGCAGCCGGGAGAGGATGGCGACGCCGTGGTAGCCCTTCTGCCCGGCAACAGCGATATGCGGAAAGCCGAGCGCACGGAGGTCGAACTCGGGGAACTTGCCTTCGATGCATTTGATCTCTTGCAGGCAGAGCACGTCAGGCTTTTCGCGTCTTGCGAAGCGGCTCACGAGGTCGAGCCTTAGCCTCACCGAATTGATGTTCCAGGTGGCAAGCCGGAAACGCATGGCTATAGGAATTTAGGCCGGGGTCGCCAGGCAGGTGAAACGACTTTGAAATGAAGCATCCACAAAGAAGAAGCCCCGGACGGGGGGACACCACGGGGCTTCTCCGGTTCCTTATGGGGGGAACCTGTGATGGGGAGGGAAAGCCCATCACGAAACGCGGCTTAGCACTCTGAGAACAAACGTCAACCCCAGATTTGCCGCAGGCTTAGGCAAGCAACCCAGGGCCGCACCTTCCAAAGAAACACGGTGCATAAAAGAAAGGCGCCCAACCGCTGCGCGTGGTTGGGCGCCAGAAGCGCGTTTTTTTCGCGCGCGCGCCGGGAGGGAAGCCGGCGCGAGCGAACCACATCTTCGGCTAGACGGGGGGCACTACCGATGTAAATCGACGTGGTCCGCTTCTTGACGACAAATAAGTAGGTTTCAAACCGATTTCAACCGCGGGCCCAGGAAAAATTTAAAAAGGCGTAAATAGAATCCGTGGCCTCAGTCTAGGGCCATGATTCATCTAAGCTTTTCTTCCTTCGCAAGTGCAATAACAAGGCCGTGATTTTTGGCCGCAGCCGCGAGCAAACTGGTCTTTCTCCTAGCGGAAGGGCTGGAACGAGTCCGTCGAGTTGAAGAAGTCGGCCGCCACCTTGCGGCCCGAGACGATGTCGTTAATCGTAACCGTAGTGGTCAAGCCCTGCGCGTCGGTGATCAGCCACTGCTTCAATTGCAGCTCTGGCCCGGTGTCGAATACGAGCTTGATCGAGCCGGCCGCGTCGCCGGTCTTGTCCTCGAGCGAGATCGCAAGCGTTCCCTGATCGCTCTCAACGCCAACAACGCGCGCGTCGCGGGCGAGATCGACCGCATCGGCAAGCAGCAGGCGGAACGGAGTGGAGCCGATGGGGTACTTCTCGATCGTCTTCAAATCGGAGTCCTCGATGGCAAGGGAGTGCCCGTCGGCCACGATGCGAAGCGCGCTCGGCGGGGCGTAATCGAATCGGATCTTGCCAGGCCTCTGCACGTAGAACCGGCCGCTGGTGTGCTTGTCGCTGGAGTCGACCTGATCGAAGCTTCCTTGCAAATTGGTGATGCCGTTGAAATAGGCGTTGATGCGCTGGACGGCCTTGGCTTGCTCTTCGCCGATCAGCGGCGTCGGCGCTTGCGCGGCCTCGACCGCTGCTTCCCAGCCGGCGCCCTCATCGCTCGCCGAAGGCTGAATCTCGTCGGCAGGCGGAGCGGCGCCGGTCGGCTCCTCGCCACTCGAGGGCATCACTGCGTCCTGCGGCTCGGTCAATCCTTTGGGGACGGTGGGCTTGCTCGCCGGGGCGGCGGGAGTTGTGGCCGGAGTGCTCTTCGCCACGGTCGTGGCGGCGCTATTCTGGCTGCTAGCGGCGGCATCGTCTTGGGCAAGCGCGGCCGCGGTCGACACGCCGAGGGCAAGAGGCAAGGCAACGAACAGCCCGGCAACTCTGCGGCAGATCATGCACCCCCCTCCCTCGGACCGGCGCGGGTTTTTGCTCGAATAACCGATAGATGATTCAGTCAAATCTGGTCAATTTAGGACTTGCGTATTTGCCTGTACCGGCGTGTGCCCTTTAGCCACGATTTCGGGCATTTTTTGGGAGGATGGCAAGCCTCGCTTACCTATTCGTGACCACAAGTCTCTGTCTGTCCGGTGCCAACTCCGGTGCCAACTATTTCAGGACCCGCTGCAAGATTGCGTCAGCGTGCCTTGCTGCATCGTTATCCTCTCCACCGAGAAGATGGCAATACGTGTCGAGCGTAATCGATGGCTTGGCATGCCCCGCACGAGCGGAGACCACGTGCACTGGCACGCCGCTCTTGAGAAGGAGCGTGATGTGCGTATGCCTCAAGCCGTGGAACGTGATCGGTTTTAGCCCGGCCGCTGCCGCCTCTTTCACAAATGCGTCGGAAACGTAATTTGGGTCCATTACGAAGCCGAGCGGGGACATGCAAACCAACTCAGGTCTGCCGCCAAGACCGAGTTTGAGGCGGTGCTCGAGCTGCTCTTTGCGGTGATGCTCCAATTCCGGGATAAGGCTCCCCGGCAGCCGGATGGTGCGCGCACTACGCGCCGTCTTAGGCGGTTTCACGTTGAGCTTGCCGCAGACCATTTCAACTGCCTGCGTGACTCTAGCGTGCCCCTGGAGAGGTCTACGTCGTGCCACCTGAGGCCCAAGACCTCGCCGCGGCGCATTCCTGTGGAGGCCGCGAGCAGCACCGGTATGTAGAGCCAATGCCCCCTCAGGTGATCGAGCAGGGCAGTAAGTTCGGCTTCGTTTAGCACCTCGATCTTGTCGCGGCGCTTGGCCTTTGGTTTGGCCTGAATATCGGCCACGGGCGAGCGAACGAACTTCTTAGCCTTGACGGCTGAGTTGAGGATTTGCCCGAGAAGTGAGTGGATATGATGCAGCGTCAGTGACGC
>DASSLP010000152.1:0-11326 GCA_035689365.1 Methyloceanibacter sp. | reverse complement strand
GATTTTCAAGCCACGGCTCCAGCCAAGGGAAGCGACGCACAAGCTTATGTAGCGGCCCTCGATGAAGCCTTTGCCAAGCTCCTGAGCGACCTTCTGGAGTGGACCACCGAGACGATCGCAAGCGCGCCTCCTGCTCCTCCTGCGGCGCCTGCCCCGCCCGTCGCCGACACCCAGCCTTAACCAGGCGCAAGCCGCGATCACGTAGGCGGCCGCGATTGCCGCGCCGCCGTGAGCTACAGGCGATCGCGCTCGAAATCCTCAAGCGAAATCCCGAGTTGGGCGAGCCCTTCTTCCAGATAATCGCCGAGCTTGGGCGTGCCGATCAGATATTCCGGAATGTGCTTGTCGCGCATGTCGCTCGCCTCCTCGCGCGCCTCGGCAAAGGATGCGTATTCGCCACGGCCAAGCCAAGTCAGCGCAAGCAGATCGAGCTGCTCGTCGACGTTGAGGACCTCAAGTGCCGCCTCGAGCTCTTGCCCGACGGTGTCGTCGGCCTCCTCCTCGAGCACATCGACCTCGCGGTCGTCAGCGGGGTTGGAGCCCGAATCCGGGTCGGTGGGTTCGACCTGCTCATCGAATTCCCGAGCCTTGACGATGATGTAGAACGCCTGTTCGGGAGAGATGGTCAGTTGGTCTGAGATCTCTTCGGGTTCCATGCGTCACGCCCTGCCCCAGTAAGGCCAACGAAGAGTAGGGGGCCAGACGGAAATAGGAAAGCCCCGCTCGCGAGACAAGCGGGGCTTGTGGACGTCTAGCGCGGGACTGCAGCACCGGGTCAGGCGGCCTTCTTCTCAAGCTCCGGCGACCATTTGCCCATTGCGGCAAGGCCGTTCATCGCCGCGCGATGAGTGAAGGCTGCCTGGGCAGCGGGGATATTTTCTGCCTTTCCGGACCACGCCTTTTGCGGGGCAGCCTGCAGCGCGCGGCTATAGGAGAAGGTTATCTTCCACGGGGCGCCTCCCAACCGGTTCATAGCATTGAGCCGCGCGGTGGCGTCGAGGTCGGACTGCCCGCCGGAGAGGAAGGCGATGCCCGGCACGGCGGCCGGCACGCATTCTTTCAGCACGCGCAAGGTTTTTTCCGCGACCTCGTCGACCGAGGCCTGCTTCGCGCTCTTCTTGCCCGGCACCACCATGTTTGGCTTCAGCACCATGCCTTCGAGCTTCACGCGGGCGAGATAGAGCTCATGGAACAGCGCCTTCAGCGCAAGTTCGGTAACCTGATAGCAGCGGTCGATGTCATGATCGCCGTCCATGAGCACCTCTGGCTCGACGATCGGAACGAGACTCTCGTCCTGGCAGAGCGAGGCATAGCGGGCGAGCGCGTCGGCATTCGCCTTGATGCAGTAATAGCTCGGGATGCCAGGACCGATGTCGATCACCGCGCGCCATTTGCAGAATTTGGCGCCGAGCCCGCGATACTCGATCAGCCGCTCGCGCAAGCCGTCGAGTCCCTCGGTGACCACCTCGCCCGGATAGAACGGAAGTGGCTTGGTGCCTTTGTCTACCTTGATGCCGGGAAGCGAGCCGGCCTGCTCGATGATTTTGGCGAGCGGCGTGCCGTCCTTGGCCTTCTGCCTGATGGTCTCGTCGAACAGGATCACGCCGGAAATGTTGGCCATGCCCTTGGAGCGGAACAGAAGCTCGCGATAGTCGCGGCGGCTTTCCTCGGTGGATTCCACGCCGATCGCGTCGAAACGCTTCTTGCATGTGCCGGCCGACTCGTCTGCGGCGAGGATGCCCCTCCCGGGCGCGACCATGGCGTTTGCCACTTTGTTCAACTCAGCGAGATCCATCATGCTTCTCCGTTATCCCAGAAGACTGCCCCGAGAGCCACGTGCCGCTTGGCGCCCGGGCCTATGTACGAAAGCCAAGATCAACGCTCAAGGGGGAGGTCTTGTTGCGGCGCAAGAGGCATTGGCGCGCAAGGCGCATTCAAAGTCGCACGGGACAGTTCCGACTTTGGCACTAAACTCGCCGGCCTTATAAGACCGGGCCTGGTCGGGGCGTGTTCTGGTTTTCGGAGGTTCCATGCGAAGCACTGCCGTTGCAATCATTGCCGCCTTTATCTCGCTGGTCATGAGCACATTTGACAATGCTGCCGCCGACGAATGCAGGATAAGCGATTCCGCGCTTTGCCTGGCTAATCCCAACTGCCACTGGGACGTCGATAAGCGCGGCTGCGAGCCGGGCCCGCTTCAGGCAACCGACGCATGCGCGGCGCACAGCGACAAAGGCATATGCGAGTCGGACACCACGCTCGGCTGCTTTTGGTCAGCCGAGAAGAGCGAATGCGTGTCGAAGGCGAAGAACCAATAACGCCGAGATCAGTGCCCGCCGAGCTTCTCGCGCCTGATGCAGCGGAAGCCGAGATGGCAGGTCGAGGTATCGATCGGCTCGGCGTGACGAGCGGCGGGACGGTAGCGGCGGCAATAATTTGGCGCGCAGAGATGCGAGCCGCCTTTGATTACTTTGCGCGGAATTTTGATCCGCGGCTGGCAGGGATCGTAGCTCTCCTCCTCGCGGGGTCCGCGCGGATTGACAGGCATGCAGCAAGACCTCTGCAGCGCGTGGGTTCCGACATACCAGTCGGTGGTCCACTCCCAGACAGTGCCGATCATGTCGTAGAGGCCGTAGCCGTTGGGCGGGAAGGTGCGCACTGGAGAGGTGCCCTCGTAGCTGTCCTTGAGCAGGTTCTGCCAGGGGAACTCGCCCTGCCAGGTGTTGGCCATTGGTTTTCCGTTCGGTTCGAACACGTCGCCCCAGGCAAACTCCTTGCCGTCGAGCCCACCGCGTGCGGCGAATTCCCATTCGGCCTCAGTGGGTAGCTCCTTGCCGGCCCATTTCGCGTAAGCCTCTGCGTCGCGATAGGAGATGTGCACGACGGGATAATCGTCGAGCCCCTTGATGGTGCTACCTGGTCCGTAAGGATGCCGCCAATTTGCGCTGAAGCCGAAGGTCCACCAGTTCGACCAGTTCGTGAGGTCCGCTGGCCCTTGCGACTTGACGAAAACCAGCGAGCCAGCACGGAGCATGTGCGGCAGGGCGTCGGGATAGTCCTTAGGGTCAGGCGCAATCTCGGCGAAGGTGACATGGCCAGTGTCCTGGACGAACCGCCGGAAGTCGGCGTTTGTGACCGGCGTCGCGTCGATAAAGAAGCCATCGACCTTGACGCGATGGGCCGGCTTCTCCTCCTCATAGTGGCGGTCGGAGCCCATGCTGAACTCCCCGCCCGGAATGAACACCATCTCGGATTTCGGCCGGGCCTTCAGCCCCCTGCTCGCCTCGCTTTACGCGCGATGCTCATACGAGGTCTCGCATCATTGGGCGGCCCTGACTGAAGGGAAGATCGTCTTCCAGTCGTTCTTCATATCGACGACCGTCCAGCCCTTGGCGTTTGCCTCGTCGAGCGCCTTGTCGAGCTTGCCCACGCTCGAATCCCGGTCATAGGCATATTCGCGCACGGCATCGGTGTGATGCACGAGGCCCATGAAGCATAGATGCTCACAGGCCGCAGTCCACTCGAGCATCTCCTTGTCGCCGTCTGGATTGCCAAAGGCGAAGATCGGCTGGCGCCCGATGAAATGATTGATCCCCTCCGGCTTACCCGGGCCGTCGTCGACGAACAGGACCTTCGGCTCCTTGATCAGCACCGGCTTCTCGTCCCACGTTCCATATTTTGTAACGCCCGATGAACCGATGACTTGCTCAGCCGGAATGCCATAGGTCTTGTCGGCGAAATTCCGCATGAACTCGACTCCGCCGCCGGAGACGATGAAGGTCTTGAAGCCGTTGGCGCGGAGATAAGCGAGCAGCTCGAGCATCGGCTGGTAGACGAGGTGGGTGTAAAGCACCTTGAAGCGCGGGTGCTTCGCGGTCGCGAGCCATTGTCTCACCGTCGCGTCGAAATCGACCGTGGTCATGCCCGAATGGGTGGCCGCCACGATCTCGACCATGACTTTCTCGCCCATGGCGGCGACCGCCTTCATGTCTCCGGCGAGGACCGACTTGAAGGGCTCCTTGGTTTTCCATTCGGGATGCTGGTTCGCCTGCTTCTTCACCTCGTCGATGGCGAAGACGAATTGGTTGTACATCGGCTGCTCGATCCACAAGGTGCCGTCATTGTCGAAGGTGGCGAGGCGGTCCTTGGGCTCGACATAATCCGGCCCACCCTCCTCGGTCACGCACGTGACGTAGTCGATGATGGATTGCTTGGTCGGCCGTCGTTCCAGGAGGGCAGCGGATCATCGGCGGCGTAACCGTTCGACGATACGCAGAGCGCCAACAACAACGCCGCGCAGGCGAGGTGCTTCATCCATTGCAGAGTCATGGGCAAGCTTCTCGTGTCTCGGCAAAGAAGCGAGCGCCTCGTATGAGGCGCCCGCTCAGCTTTGTATCTCAGTTGCCGGGACTTCCCTTTTTGATTGCCTCTTGGACCTGCTCCTTCACCGCCTGAAGATTGAACGACGCGCCCTTCTGCATCGGCGGGAACTCTATGGCCGTCTGCGCCAGCTCGCCCACCTTCTGCTGGACATAGACGAACCGCCAGAATTCGCGGGCGTAGAACTCGTTCATGTAGCCCGGCGATCCTTCGAGCACGTTCGAAACCGGCAGCCGTTCAAAGGGATCCTGCCTGATGTTTTCCAAGAGCGGCATGTTGACCGGAACCTTCGGCCCAGGCCAGCCTTCAGGCTGGTCGATGAACCGATACTTGAAGTCGTCGAGGCGGAGGGCCCCGAGATTGGATTCGGCGAAGTACCAGATCTCGTGGCGCCTCGATGGGCCCTTGCCGGTGACCAAGTCCGTTTGGTCGTAACCGTCGAGGTAGACCTTGTAGGTCGTGCCCCCGAGGTCTTTGCCGGCTTTCAGCTCATCGACAATGTTGGGATCTCCTGCTGCCGCCACGAAAGTCGGGAACCAGTCTAACCCTGAGACGATGCTGTTCTCGACCTTGCCCGCCGGCACTTTCCCCGGCCAACGGATGATGCAAGGCACGCGGAACCCACCCTCATAGACGGTGCCCTTGGTGGCGCGGAATGGCGTCATGCCTCCATCCGGCCAGGTGAACACCTCGGCGCCGTTGTCGGTGGAGAAGACAATGATCGTATTGTCGGCGATGCCAAGATCGTCGAGCGCCTTCATGAGCGCACCGACAGAGTCATCGAGCTGCGCCATGCCTGCTTCCTCGAGACCGAAATTGGTCTCGGGGTTCATCATGGCCTTGTACTTGGCGGCGAGGAAAGTCCACACATGCATGCGCGTGGTGTTGTGCCAGAGGAAGAACGGCTTGCCGCTATCCTTGGCCTTCTTCATGAAGTCGATCGAATCCTTGACCAGAACCTCGTCGAAGGTGGTCATGTCGTATTTGGCATTGCCGACCCCCTCGCCCTCTCCGCCATAGCGCGTGCGCCCGGTGTCTGGTCCCGGCGCAAGCGGGCCTTCGTCGACGATCTTCTGCTTGCCGACCTTGCCCCAACGCGGATCGACGGTGGTGTCGTCGGTGTCGCTCGCCCAGCAATGAACCAGGTTGCGAGGCCCGACCGCGTTGCGGATCGCAGGATCCGTTGGATACGAGTACCAGTAGGGATCCGACATGGCATCGAGGTGATAGAGGTAGCCGAAGAACTCATCGAAGCCGTGCACGCAAGGAAGATACTTGTTCAAATCGCCGAGGTGATTCTTGCCGAACTGCCCGGTGACGTAGCCCATCGACTTCAGTGCAGTCGCGATGGTTGGCGCCTCTGCGGGTAAGCCGACGTCTGCACCTGCCTGACCGACGGTCGTCATTCCGGTGCGGATGGGCAATTCGCCGGTAATGAAATTGGCGCGACCGGCGGTGCAGCTCGCCTCAGCGTAATAGTCGGTGAAACGCATGCCCTGCGACGCGAGCTTGTCGAGGTTCGGCGTCTTTCCGGACATTATGCCTTGATGGTACGCGCCGATATTGAACCAACCGATATCGTCGCCCATGATGAAAAGGATGTTGGGTTGTTTCTGTTGTGCGACCGCCGGGGCAGGCGTTCCAACTGCCACCAGGCTCGCAGCGAGGATTGCCGCCATGGCTGTCATCGCTCCTGAGTGATGGGACTTCGTTTTGCTGACTTGCTCTTCCGCTAAAGCAATCGGGATTTTGCACATGGTCTCCTCCACTCTAGACGTCAAAGCTTGTAGCTGCGCCCCGCCACTGGGGATAGGCGGCGCCGTCGATAGTCAATATTGATGCGACCGATAATGATGCGCGTGGCCGTTTGCGCGCGTCGAAGCTTACTGAGAGCGCCGAGTTCTGCTCAGCAAAATGCAGCCTAAGGGAATCCTTGGTCCATCGCTCACTCCCTGGCCGATTTGTAAATTTGTGGGCGCTCAGTATGACCCTTCATTGTGACGCTGGGAGGATCACGGACAGTTGGCACTCCAGCCGACGACAACCTGAGATAGAGGGTAGTCGTCCTTTTTTGTCTGAGTTCCCGTGGAGACCACCGCGACAAGTCGTACGTGGCCGCAAGCGTTGAAGAACAACCCCTGGTTCACCTATAACCTGCTCGATCTTGACGGCGGCAGCGGCCGGTCGGCCGGTCCAGTCTGGTTCGTCGTTTGATTGAAGGGGAGGAAGTACCTCGATGAAGCTTAACGCGACTTTCGCTATCGGCTGTCTCTCAATTTTTTGCCTTGTAGGACCGGCCCAGGCGGGCATGCCCGACATAACCCAAGCCGTGTCACAGGACTGCCGATGGGATTACCATAATTTCTGCGGCGAATATGGAATCGGTAGCCCGCTTCTCACCTACTGCTTCCGCAACAACGGCGCCAAATTGTCCAAGGCATGCGTGAACGCCTTGATCGCCGCCGGTGACGTCTCGAAGTCCTATGTCCAGGCACGAAGAGAGGCGGGCCATTAGGGCTCAAACCCGCAAGAGAAGAGTACCGCCGAGGCTTGCTCCGGCCTAAATGTGGTTGTGAAGTAGTGCCGCTAAGGGAAAGGCCGCAAGGCGGCTTGCCTGGCGGAGCAGCATGGCCGTCGCCGTAAGCAAGATTCAGAAGACAGCGCAGAAGCCGCTGGTTGCGCTCACCGGCGCGACGGGCTTCATCGGCCAATATCTGCTCAAGGAACTGCCGAAGCGCGGTTATCGTCTGCGCGTGCTGTTGCGCCGGCCGACCATGCTGCCTGAAGGCTGCGCCAGCGCGGTGATCGGCGATCTCGCCAAGCCCTATAACATGGCCGAGGCGCTCGCCGGCGTCGACGCGGTGATCCACTCTGCCGGCATTGCCAGCACCATGTCGGGCCTGCCTGAGGACGACTATCGCGTGTTCAACACCGAGGCGACGGTCAAATTTGCGCGCGCGGCAGAGCGGGCGCGGGTAAAACGCTTCGTCTTCCTCTCCTCGATCAGGGCGCAGTCGGGACCGATCGCAGAGGGCGTGCTCACCGAGGAGTGCGAGCCGCAGCCGACCGACGCCTATGGCCGGTCGAAGCTCGCCGCAGAGCAGGGATTGGCCGAAACCACGCTCGATTGGGTCGCGCTGCGTCTTGCTCTTGTCTATGGGCCCGGCGTCGAGGGCAACATGGCGCGCCTAGTCAAGCTCGCGCGCTCGCCCTATCCCTTGCCCCTCGCTGGCCTTAAGGCCGAGCACTCCCTGCTTGCGCTCGACAATCTGGTCGAGGCGATCGACAAGGTCCTTGCCGCGCAAGAGCCGCTGAAGCGCCCGCTGATCGTCGCCGATCCGAAACCTCTGACGCTTGGCGCGATCGTCGCTGCAATGCGTCAAGGACTGGGGCGGCGCGCGGCGCTGTTCTATGTGCCGAAGCCTTTGCTCAAGAGCGCGCTTCGCGCGGCCGGCCACGCCGACGGCTACGAGCCGCTGTTCGGCTCGCTCGTCGCCGATCCCTCGGCATTAGCCAAATTGAACTGGGTCCCGCCGGTGGAGACGCGAGCAGGACTCGCCGCGCTCGTGAGGAAATGATCAGCCCTCGAATGAAATGGTGCAGAGCACAAAATGTCGCGTCTTTTTTGTGGTTTAGAGAAGCGTAGTCTTATCATCGTCGCATTTTTTTGCTATGGTGATGATGGCTGACGTGGGGGTCGCCAATTTGAAGCAAGGCCTGCGCCTTGGAGCGCGACTCTGACCCGCGGCTAAATCAATCAGAGCGATCTTCCAGGCAGGCCCGAGGAGGTGGGATGGCACTCCCAAAGGTAGTCCTGCGCGGCAGGAAGATCATTCTCCTGAGCGGCTTTAAGGACGGGACATACGACCGGAGCAAGAAGCATCACACTCTGGTCGTACACGCCGAGGACAAGCTGCGGAAGGCGGCCAAGGAAAACCCCGATGCGGTCGCCTTCGGTTACGTGGCGGGTGAATGGATCGCGGCAGCCTGAACTGGCTTTGAAGCTGATCGAGACGTTTCATAGAGCCGCGTAAGTGCTCTGCGCGATAGCGCTTACCGCTGTGAAACAGTGACGCCCCACGGCGCGTCACCTACCGGCACCGACTTCACCACCTTCAGGCTCGGCACGTCGATCACCGACACGTCGTTGCTGTTTCCATTGGTGACGAACAGCAGGCTGTCATCGGGAGTAAAGGCAAGCTGCCACACCCTTTGGCCGACGAGCAGATATTTCTCGACCTCGAGCTTTTTCGCGTCGATCACGGCCACCCTGTTGGCAGGGCCTAGGGCGACGAAAGCGCGCGTCCCGTCTTTGGTGATGCGCACGCCGACCGGCTGAATCTGCTCTGGCTGCACGCCAGGAATCTCGAAGCCGATGGTCTTGATGATCTTCCGTGTCTTGGCGTCAATCACCGATACGGTGCCCGCCACCTCGGAGGTGACCCACACGTGCGCCCCGTCGGCGGTAAACTCGGCGAAGCGCGGGCGCGATCCGACGAGCACGTTGTCGATGAGCTGGTAGCTTTGAGTATTTATGAAATGGGCCATGTTGGAGGTCTCTGAGGTAGCGACCAGCGTCTGGCCGTCGGGGCTGATGCCGACGCCCTCTGGCTCGACGCCGACCGGAACTTCCGCGACGACCTTCCGCCCGGCAAGGTCGATCGCGGTCATCAGGGCGTCATCCTCGTTGGCGACGTAGACGGGGCTTCCTGAAGGGTGAATGTTGAGCTGCTCGGGATCGGGGCCCGAAGGCAGATTGCCCACGATATCCCGCGTCGCCACGTCGAGGATTTGCACCGTGTCGTCGTCGCTTGCGCAAATGAGAAGATACTTGCCGTCCTTGGTGAGGATGATCCCGCGCGGGCGCTGGCCGACCGGGATGGTTTGCTTGATCTCGAGCGTCGCGCTGTCGAGCACCGTGATCGAGTTGCCCTTCTCGTTAGAGATGTAGACGGTGTAAGCCTCCGCCTGATGCGGGGCAGACACGACGCTGATCATCACGGCCGTGGCCATAGCAAGTCTCAGGACTCCCACGCCGAGTCTGTTGTCACTCATTGCAATTTGCATTTGCTCTCCGGCTCATCGATGCCGAGCGTGTCCACCTCGGCATGCTCGTGCAGAAACCCGGGTTGCGGCGACATCGACACCGGAAGGTCTGGACCGGCGATGATGATCGGTTGCCTGAGCTGGCCGTCCCATTTGCGGAACGTCACCTTCTGCCCTTTGAAGGCGGCCAGATCGAATTGATCGCCTCTGATATAGGCGTTGACAGGAGCAAGCTCGGCAGAGCCCGTGCGCGTCGCGCCCTCGCCGATGGCGCGTACCGCGACCCAGGCCTGATAGTCGACCGGCAGCATGAAACGGTTGGCGAAACGCTGAAAGCGGTTCTGCATTTGGGTTGCGCCCCATTGTTCATGTGCTGGATGCCAGCTCATGGCCTTCAGCCCTGCGGTGCCCGCCACCGGCCGAGGATCCCAAGTGCGATAAGGAAGATAAGGCCCGAACACTTCTCGCTCGTCCGCAACAATCAGAACATCGTAGTCGGGCGCGCCTTGGGTGAAGATCGGCATCTGCTGCTGGATCTGCTGCTGGCCGGAGTCCGTGCGTCGCGCCTCCGCTCCGCCCTTATATTCGCGCTCCTCGACGATGGTGCCACCAAAGCGCTTGGCGGCCCGGTGGAGGGCATCGAGGTAAGCGAGGTCCTCGGGGAAGACGCCCTTCGCCACGAACCAGCGCTGCCATTTCTTCCACACGAGATATTGCGCGAGCGCATCGGCCAGCATGTCGAGGTCCGGCGCCGTGTGCAGCACATTAGCGCGGCAATCTTCCTGGCGAAGATTCACGTCCTCGGCTCTCACGTTGAACAAAAGCACGTCTTTGCCTTTGACCGAGTCCGACAGACGCAACAGCGTGTCGGCCGGCGCATCGACCAGTACGAAATGGTGTCCACTGTCGGCGAGCTTCTGCAGCACGGCAACGGCGTCGCCGCTAAGCGGAACCTTCTCCACGTCGAGCGTGAATTGCTGTTTGGTGAAGCGGCCCGTGGTGTTGTTGTCCTTCAAGGCGATCTCTGCGCCGGCGACGCCGAGATCGTCAGGCTCGACATTCAGCCGTGACAAGGGGAGTGGCCGCTTCACCTCCTGCTTGAGATAGCCAATCGGCACGGTGGTGAAACCTGCGTCTGGCGCCGGCGGCGATGCCGTCTGGTCTTGCGGCGGCTCCTCGGCGAAAACCGGCAAGCTTGGCGTGAAGAAGCCCAGCACGGCCAAGACTGCGAAAGTGAAGCGGTGGCGCATGCGGGAAAGACCTGCTCACGCATCAAGGACTTGCAACGACGTTGCCTGCAATTTCGGGCGCGAATTTACCCGCTTGATCAAGGGCAAAACAGCGAGAGACGCATGCATGCGTGGCAAATTTCGCTGCCTGTCCGCCGCCCGGATTGGGCCATTAACCATCCCGTTTATTGACAAAATGCAATGCGGCGCGCAGTCTTTTTCGGTGCGAACCCGACTGAAGCACCGCTTAAACCGGCGGATACGGGACCACATCAAGGGAGGAATCAAATGGTGAGTTGGAAAGTGCGTGGCGCGCTGACAGGCGCGCTCGTGTTAGGCCTTGCCGGGGCAGCGAGCCCGGCTTGGTCCGCAGATGCGGGGGCGCCCGCGACTTCGGTCTCGCAAGACCAGCTCAACGCCGCGGCAAGTGACGAGAACAACTTCCTTCACACCAACGGCAACTATACGCAGACCCGCTATTTCCCGGGCAAGCAGATCAACACGTCTAACGTCGCCCACCTTCATCCCGCCTGGATCTTCCAGACCGAGGTGAAGGAGTCGCTCGAGACGACGCCGATCGTCGTCAATGGGGTGATGTATGTCACCACCTCGTTCGACCACGTCTATGCGCTCAACGCCAAGACCGGCGAGCAATATTGGCACTACAAGCA
>DASSLP010000151.1:0-3100 GCA_035689365.1 Methyloceanibacter sp. | reverse complement strand
GGCGAGCCGTTGCAAACCTGCTCGGAACGGCCGCTGACCGGCTTTTTCCGCACCGGATGCTGTCATACAGGCCCTGAGGATCTCGGGCTGCACACGGTGTGCGTCGAGGTGACGGCTGAGTTCCTCGAATTCTCCAAGTCGCGCGGCAACGATCTGTCGACACCGCAGCCCGATTTTGGGTTTCCGGGGCTCAAGCCCGGCGACCGCTGGTGCCTGTGTGCCGCCCGCTGGCGCGAGGCGCTCGAGGCCGGCAGCGCGCCGCGGGTCATTCTTGCAGCGACTCATGAGGCGACGCTCGAGGTCGTCGCGCTCAAGGACTTGAAGCGCTACGCGATCGATCTCGCCTGAGCGGCGCATGGCCAAAAAAAAACAACCTGCCGAGAGCAAGAAGGCTGCCGCCGCCGAAACGGCGAAGCGGCGCAAGAAGCGGCAGAGCTTCGTCGAAGGGCACAAGCGCAAATTGCTGGTCGTGGTGGACGAGACGCCCGAATGCGAAAGCGCGCTCGCCTTTGCCGCAAGCCGCGCGCAACGGACCGGCGGCCAGCTCTCGCTCCTCTACGTGATCGAGCCTGATGTCGATTTTCAGTGGCTCGCGGTGGAAGACGTGGCGCGCGAGGAGGGCCACAACAAGGCCAAGGCCGTATTCCGCCTGTTCGGCCGCAAGCTCAAGGCTATGGGCTTCGAGCAGCTTGTGCCGGAGGAAGTGGTGCGCGAAGGCATCAAGGCCGAGGAGATCACTAAGCTGATCGAGGAGGACGAGGATGTCGGCCTGCTTGTGGTCGGCGCCTCGAAGGATCCATCAGGCCCAGGTCTCCTCGTCTCGACCCTCGTCGGCGGCGGGCTCGCCGGTACCTTTCCGGTGCCGATAACGGTAGTGCCTGGCCACCTCAGTATCGAGGAAATTTTGGCGCTGGCCTGAGAGGAGAATATCCGCCAAAATTTGAGCGGGATTTCGGCTTAACCGAGATTGGGGTTCGTTCGCGCCCTTAAGAAAAGCGCGGATTTTCAGAGGGAATACCGACATGCGGCCAATCGCTTTGGGCCTCGTTCTAGCGGCATCATGCAGCCTGCCGGTCTTCGCGGCCGAGCCCGACGGCCCCGCCACGCTGATCACCAAGACCGAGGCGGTCCGCATCGCCGTGCAAAACAAGCTGTCGCCGAAGTCGCCGAGTGTACGCAAGAACGAGCAGGCCGCGCTCGTCGAATACTATTCGGTGCCGGATCAGCAGTTGATCTGGGTCGACGACAAAGGGCTCAACGACCGGGCCAAGCTCGCCATGGCCGAGATCGCCAAGGCTGACGACTATGGCCTGAAAGCCTCGGATTATGCCCTGCCCAAGGGCGATGGGTTCAACCCGAGCGACCCCAAGGCCACCGAGTGGCTTGCCTACGCCGAGGTCAAGCTGAGCTACGCCGTGCTCGACTACGCCAATGACGCGCGCGGTGGCCGCATCGATCCGCAGCGCATAAGCGGCGAGAATCTCGATCCGAAGCTTGCGCTTCCAGATCCATCTGAGGTGATCGCATCGATCGCTTTCCGCTCCGACCCTGCCGCCTATCTCCGCAGCTTCCAGCCGGACCAGCCGCAATTCGAGGCGCTAAGGCAGAAACTGCTCGAGCTCCGCGGCGGCAAGACGGTCGAGACCGCAAAGTCCGACGTGGTCATCATCCCCGACGGCCCGGTGCTCAAGTTCGGTGTCGAGGACGAGCAGGTTGTCCTCCTGCGCAAGCGGCTCGAAGTACAGTCAGCGCCCGACACAAACGAGAAGCTCTTCGACAAGGATGTGCTCGATGCCGTGAAGCGGTTCCAATATGCGCATGGCACGATCCCCGATGGATTGGTCGGCGCCGGCACGCGCCACATGCTCAACGGCCAGCAGCAACAGCAGCAGCCGCGACCGGTCGGGGGTCAGGCACGGATCGACGCCATTCTCGTCAATATGGAGCGCTGGCGTTGGCTGCCGCATGACCTCGGTCCGTTTTATGTGACCGTCAACATTCCCGAGTTCTTGCTGCGCGTGGTCCAAGACGGCAAGCCCATCCACACCACGCGCGTCGTCACCGGCAAGCCCGACAAGCAGACGCCCATCATCTCCGAGGAGATGGAAGAGATCGTCTTCAATCCCTATTGGAACGTGCCGAATTCCATCAAGATGGAGGAAATCGCACCTTATTTCGGGCAGGGCGGCGGCGGCTTCTTCGGCGGCGGCTATGACACCTCCATTCTTCAACGGCACGGCCTGCTCATCAGATATGCCGGTCGCGACATCGATCCCAACACCATCGATTGGAGCCGCAACGACATTCGCAATTTCGATCTCGTTCAGCCGCCCGGACCCGACAACGTGCTCGGCCGCGTGAAGTTCTTGTTCCCCAACAAGCACGACGTCTACATGCACGACACCACGCAGAAGAACCTGTTCGCGCAAACGGTGCGAGCCGAGAGCCACGGCTGCATGCGCGTGCAGTATCCCGAGAAGCTCGCCGAGATTATCCTCGACCATGACAAGGGCTGGAGCCGGGCCCGCGTCGATTCCACCTTCGATGCCGGCGCCGATTTTCACGTCGCGCTGGATCGCAAGATTCCCGTCTACATCACCTACTTTACCGTGAAGGTGAACGACGACGGCTCGCTATCGACCTTCAACGACATCTACGGCCACGATGCGAGGATGATTGCCGCGCTGAACGGCAAGTACGTTCCCTCTGAGCCTGCGGCCGGCGCGAGCGACGACGAGGCGGTGGCCGGCCAATACAAGCCGTGGAACAAGCGCAACAACCGCCGCGACAATTTCGATAACGACATCACCCGCGCCCTGTTCGGGTTCTAGCGGCCATTTTAGAGGGCCCGACGCGCTTCAAGCCCGGCCATTGACCGGGCTTTTTTGCTCGGGCAGTCATTTTGTCACAGCCCCTTAATTCGCAGCATGGGCGTTTCCCCTAGCTACCAAAAGGTAGCGTCGAGCAGGAAGCCGAGGTCGTCCGTAAAGCCATCCTACGCGCCGATCGCATCGCCTCCGCCTTCGCCGCGGCCTAGCCGCTCCTCGAGTGCCTTCGGTTCCCAATGACGAGCCCACGAGCTCAGTCACGCGAGGGGAAT
>DASSLP010000150.1:0-3350 GCA_035689365.1 Methyloceanibacter sp. | reverse complement strand
GCATCCTGGTGTTCGACCGGGGCCGCATCGTGGAAAGCGGAACGTTTGACGAGCTGGTCCGCCTGTGGCGAGCCCGACGGAATGTTCACTGACAAGACCGCGGAAGCGACGCGCGCCTTTCAGGCCAAGACCAAGGTCGAGGCTGACGGCGTCGTCGGGCGCCGAACCATGCGCAAGGCCCTTGAGCGCGGCTTCGAGCTAATGGAGGAGCCGGCTGCAGACGCCGCCAGTTCGAACTTTCCGCCGAGACCGTCATTCCCGCCGCTGGTCAGCAATGCCCGGCGGCAAGCGATCCTTGGCTCTTACGCTTACGTCGCGGACCCGCAGCCCAGGAATCCGGAGCACATTCGGATCCTCGCAACTTGGGAGCATGATAACATCGTCGACGTTCCCATTCCGCAGCTTAAGAAGACGGCAATTGGGCCCAAAGCACCCTCAACGATCCGGTTCCATCGGCTGGGCGCTGCCCAACTGCAAGGGCTGTGGAAGGAGTGGGAGAAGGCTGGCCTTCTCGACAGTATTCTTTTTTTGGCGGCGGCTTCGAGCCGCGCTTCGTGCGCGGCAGCACGACCACGCTGTCGAACCACTCGTTCGGCTCGCAATTCGACATCAATGTGGCGTGGA
This sequence comes from Methyloceanibacter sp., assembly GCA_035689365.1. Classification (GTDB taxonomy): domain Bacteria; phylum Pseudomonadota; class Alphaproteobacteria; order Rhizobiales; family Methyloligellaceae; genus Methyloceanibacter. The sequence goes on along the minus strand of DASSLP010000150.1, from coordinate 2,726 downwards.
ACGAGCGAGGCCATCGTCCGGCGCTCGTCGGCGAGAAAGGCTCGGTGCGCGAGCTCGTTCCCATCGCCCACAAATAGGGATTCTGGTGGGGCGGCCATTTCAGCACGCCCGACGGCATGCATTTCGAGGTGGCCGTACTGAAATAGTGCTCTTGGGGCACGGCTTTCGCCTCAGCTTGCCCCCCAACCTGTTGGGGACTAAGCCTTTGCAGGGCTTGCTCAAAGGCCCGATCACCCCGACATTGCTCTCAGAATGACCTCCAAGTTCATCTCCATCCGCGGCGCGCGGGAGCACAATCTCAAGAACATCTCCCTCGACCTGCCACGCGAGAAGCTTGTCGTGCTCACCGGCCTGTCCGGCTCGGGCAAGAGCTCGCTCGCCTTCGACACCATCTATGCCGAGGGCCAGCGCCGCTATGTCGAATCGCTGTCGGCCTATGCCCGCCAGTTCCTTGACATGATGCAGAAGCCGGATGTCGACCATATCGAGAACCTGTCGCCGGCGATCTCCATCGAGCAGAAGACGACCTCGCGGAACCCGCGCTCGACGGTCGGCACGGTGACCGAGATCTACGACTATTTACGGCTCCTGTTCGCGCGCGTTGGCATCCCCTATTCGCCCACGACCGGCCTTCCCATTGAGAGCCAAACGGTTTCCCAAATGGTCGACCGCGTGCTCGCGCTGCCGGAAGGCACGCGGCTCTATCTGCTCGCGCCGATCGCGCGCGGGCGGAAGGGCGAGTATCGCAAGGACTTTGCCGAGCTCCAGAAGAAGGGCTTTCAGCGGGTCAAGGTCGACGGCAAGTTCTATGAGATCCCCGAAGTCCCTGCCCTCGACAAGAACGTCAAGCACGACATCGACGTGGTGGTGGACCGCATCGTGGTCCGCCCCGACATGAGCGCGCGGCTCGCCGATAGCTTCGAGACGGCGCTCACGCTCGCCAACGGCATCGCCGTGGTGGAGTTCGCCGACCAGGGCAATGAGCGTATCATCTTCTCGGCGAAGTTCGCCTGCCCTGTGTCTGGCTTCACCATCGAGGAGATCGAACCGCGCCTGTTCTCCTTCAACAATCCTTATGGCGCCTGTCCCGCCTGCGACGGGCTTGGCATCGAGCTGTTCTTCGAGCCAGACCTTGTCGTGCCCGACGAGACTCTAAGTCTCGCCCGCGGCGCCGTCGCGCCTTGGGCGCGCACCTCGGCCACCTCTCCCTACTACCAGCAGACGCTCGAGGCACTTGCCCGCGCCTATCGCCAGCCCATGACCAAGCCGTGGAAGTCGCTCTCCAAAGAGTTCCGCGAAATGGTGCTATATGGCTCCGGCGAGGACGAGATCACCTTCACCTATGACGACGGCGTGCGCCACTACTCGACCACCAAGCCATTCGAGGGCGTGATCACCAATATCGAGCGGCGCTGGCGCGAGACCGAGTCCTCCTGGGTGCGGGACGAGCTGTCGCGCTTCCAGTCGAACCATCCTTGCGAGGCGTGCGGCGGCTATCGCCTCAAGCCGCAGGCGCTCGCCGTGAAGATCGCCGGCCTGCATATCGGCGAGGTCTGCGACATGTCGATCCGCGAGGCCTGCCGCTGGTTCGATGCGCTGCCCTCGAAGCTCACGCCGAAGCAGAACGAGATCGCCGCGCGCATCCTGAAGGAGATCAGGGAGCGGCTGTGCTTCTTGAACGATGTCGGCCTCGACTATCTCACGCTCGCCCGCTCCTCAGGCACGCTGTCCGGCGGCGAGAGCCAGCGCATCAGGCTTGCCTCGCAGATCGGCTCAGGGCTCACCGGCGTGCTCTATGTGCTGGACGAGCCGTCCATCGGGCTGCACCAGCGCGACAACGCGCGGCTGCTAGACACCCTCAAATCTTTGCGCGACATGGGCAACTCGGTGCTCGTGGTTGAGCACGACGAGGAGGCAATCCTTACCGCCGACCACGTGGTGGACATGGGGCCTGGCGCCGGCGTGCATGGCGGCGAAGTGGTGGCCGAAGGCACGCCGGAGCAGGTGATGGCGAACCCGGAAAGCCTCACCGGGCAATATCTCACCGGCTTCAGGCAGATCCCAAGCCCTAAGGAGCGCCGCAAGCCCACACGCCGCCGCCTCACCGTGCACGGCGCTCGCGCCAACAACCTCAAGAACATCACCGTGGACGTGCTCCTCGGCCTGTTCACCGCGGTGACCGGCGTGTCCGGCGGCGGCAAGTCCACCTTCCTGATCGAGACGCTCTATCGCGCCGTCGCCCGCAAGCTCAACGGCGCGCGCGAGGTGCCCGGCGAGCATGACGAGCTCGAAGGCATCGAGCAGCTCGACAAGGTCATCGACATCGACCAGTCGCCGATCGGCCGCACCCCGCGCTCGAACCCCGCCACCTATACCGGCGCCTTCACCCCCATCCGCGAATGGTTCGCCGAGCTGCCCGAGGCCAAGACGCGCGGCTACAAGCCCGGCCGCTTCTCCTTCAACGTCAAGGGCGGGCGCTGCGAGGCCTGCCAGGGCGACGGCGTGATCAAGATCGAGATGCACTTCCTGCCCGACATCTACGTCACCTGCGACGTGTGCAAGGGCAAGCGCTACGACCGCGAGACGCTGGAGATCAAGTTCAAGGGCAAGTCGATCGCCGACGTGCTCGACATGACGGTCGAGGAAGCCGCCGAGTTGTTCAAGGCGGTGCCGGCGGTGCGCGACAAGCTCGAGACGCTGAAGCGCGTCGGCCTCGGCTACATCCA
>DASSLP010000149.1:0-4190 GCA_035689365.1 Methyloceanibacter sp. | reverse complement strand
TCTGCCGGCCTTGGGCTTAAGCTGCTCGCCCTTGATCAGAACTTTGTAATAAGGCCGCTGCGACAGCGGCAGGCGCGGCTTCGAAGAGTTCACCGAAAAATCGGTCACCGAGGACAGCGTGGCGACTGCGGTCAGCCCGTTGCCAAGCTCGCTTGTGATCATCTCAGGCTCCGGAAGCGAGGAACTTGCGCCTTGCGGCAGGAGTCGTTGTGCTTCTTGCAGGGTCGAATCCATGGCAGGCCTGACCACGCTGACCTCGCCGACCGTGCTTTGCTGCATCGCCGGCGTCGCGCCCGCAGCTGGATTGCCAGAGGCGACAGATGTGCCGTCAGCGGTAGGCGCCGCCGCTGCCGCATCGCCTGAAGTTGCGGCGGCATTGGGCTGGTCCGCCGCAGGCGCTGCGGAATCAACCGACTGTTCCCCTTCCGGGTGCTTCGCAGGCACGACCTCGCGGCCCATCATCTTGGCCTGCTCCTCCTCGCTGCCGGCAAGCGGGATGTTGCGTTCCATCTTGGCGAGGCTCAGATCGCGGCGGAGCTCCTTCTCCACGAAGTGGGCGAGCTTGACGGAGCCGCGCTCGGTGAAGTGTACGCCGTCATCGGCTCTGAGCCGCTTCACCTGGCCCGACATGTCAGGACCGTAAGCACTGAAGCGCCCAGATTCGTCGGTGAAGCCATTCCAGGTGTCGATGTATTTGGCACTGTTGATGAAAGCCTTCTCGCGGAACACCTCGTTCATCATCTCGGCGTCGGCGCTCTGGTCGGGGCTGCGCATGACGGGCAGCCCCACCCAATAGACCGCGATATTGGCGGCGCGAAGCTTCTTGATGATGGCCTCGACGCGCTCGCCATAGGCTTGGCGCCACGGCTCGCTTCCCACCTTCAGCCAATCCTTGCCGCTTCTGATCGCCTGGTCGTCATTGGCGCCGAACATCACCACCGCAATCTGGAAGGTGTCGTTTTTCATGATGTCGGCGAGCTGCGAGTCCCAATTGTTGGAGTCGGTGCGCACGAGCCCGCCGGAGGCCTTGGAGCGATTGATGAATTCGAGATTCTTGTCCTCCTCGAAGGCGCGATAGAGGCCTTGCCACAGGCCGTCGCCGAGAGAATCGCCGATCACCAGGATGCGGTAGCGGTCGCCAGTCGGAAATGGATTGATATAGCTGTGTTGCACTGGCGGCGTGCCGCCTTGCTGGGCTGAAGCCGGCAACGCACTAAGGCAATTGAGTGCCAATGCGAGTAGGGCAGCAGGTGCGGCGGACCAAGCCCAACGCCAACGCGGCGCCGCAGTGCTTAGGCCAAGGCAAGACGCGCTACCAAACATCGTCGTCCGGACCCTTTACCGGGCCCGCTCTCCCTTAGTTCTTGGGGACACTGGTAGGCCCTTCCGGCGGAGGCGCCAAGCCCCCTGTATCGTCTTGCCCGACATTGGCTGGCTGCCCCTCGGCGGTTGGCTTGGCCTCGACATTTGCTGGCAGCGGCTCGCGCTGCAAGGCTTTAAGAAGAGTGAGGCTTGGAAAGCCGTCGACGCCAAGACCCTTGGAGCGCTGATAGGTCTTGACCGCCTCGAGCGTTGCGGGGCCGATGACGCCATCCGGCTCGCCGGTCATGAGGCCATGCGCGATGAGAAGCCGCTGAAATTCCGTGCGCTGCTCGAGCGAAAGATGAGTCTCGTCGGTCGGCCAGGGATGCACGAAAGGACCTCCGCCCCGCAACCGGTCCGAAAGATGGCCGACGGCAAGGGCATAGGATTTCGCCACGTTGTAGTGCAGGATCGCACGGAAATTGTTGAGCACGAGGAAGGACGGCCCGCGCGTGCCTTCCGGCGCAAACAGGCTCGCCTTGTCGGAGGGACGAGGATAAGACTCGCCGTTCACCCGCACGATGCCCATCCTCTGCCAGTCGCTGAGCGGCTTCAGCGTATTCTCGCTGACGCGCTTGGGATCGAAACCTTTGGGCAGCACGACTTCATAGCCCCAGCTTTGCCCGCTTTGCCAACCTGCCCTTTTCAGATAGCTCGCAGTCGAGGCGAGTGAGTCGGGAATGTTGCCCCAGATATCGCGCTTGCCGTCGCCATCTTGATCGACCGCGAAGGTCGCGTAGGTGGTGGGGATGAATTGGGTATGACCCATGGCGCCGGCCCACGACCCGTTCATCGCCTCAAGCGAGATGTCGCCGTGTTGCAAGATCTTGAGTGCTGCGATGAGTTGCACCTTGCCAAAGCTTGGCTTGGTGCCGGTGCAGATCAGAGTGGCGAGCGAGCGGATTACATTCTTGTTGCCGGGCTGCGTGCCGTAATTCGACTCGACTCCCCAGATGGCGACAATGACGTGCCGGTCGACCCCGTAGCGTGTCTCGAGCGAGCCGAGCAGAGCCTGGTTCTCGGCGAGCTTCTGCTTGCCGGTCTCGATCCGCTTGTCGGAGACGAGCCGGTCCATGTACTCGCCGATCGGCTTCACATATTCCGGTTGATAGTTGGCCTGCTCGACCACTTCAGGATCAGAAGTAAAACCCTTGAAGGCGCGGTCGAAAGTCTCCTGCTTGATGCCGGCGGCTTTAGCGGCTGGCCACAGAGCTTGGACGCAAGCCTGGTCGCGGTCGGCGAAGGACTGCGCCGGAAGTGCGAAAAGCGCTAAAACGGCCGAACCTGCCCACAAGATCAAAGACTTAGTATTAAGGATGATTCGCATGGATGGAAATTTACCAATCGGGTCCGGCAAAACCTAGGCGCGAAACAGCGACCTTTTCAGCCCGTTTGCCGCTACTGCGGCGCAGCCTTTGACTCATTGAGGACGGCATCGATCAGCACGCTGCTCGGATAGCAGGTAAGCGGCAGGCCGCGCTTTTGCTCCTCCATCCCGATGGTCCTTCGGGTCTTGAAACCCGCAAGCCCATCGACCTTGCCAACATCGTAGCCTTTCGCCACCAACACCTCCTGGAAGCGCTGAATGCGGTCGCGGGGAAAGCGCTCGACCGGCTGCCAGGTGCCGACGAACGCCGCCGGTGCATTGGCCGAAATCATGTCCGCCACATGGCCCACGAAGATCGCGTAGACATCGGAGTTGTTATAGAGCTTCAGCACCGAGAAATTGTTGGTGACAAGAAAGGCGGGGCCTTTTAGCCCTGCCGGCAGCACAATGAAGGCCTGGTCCTGAAGCTTGTCTTCGGGAATCGGACGATCCTTCACCCGCACCACGCCAAGTTTGATCCATTCTGCGATCGGCCGGGTTTTGTCAGGGCCCTGATCGGAGCAATCGAACTTCTCTGGCAGCTTGACCTCATAACCCCAGCTTTGACTGCCGTCCCAGCCCTGGCTGTGCAACGAGTTGCCGGTCGAGGCGAGCGCATCCAAGATCGAGTTCCAGATGTCGCGCTTGCCGTCGCCATCGAAATCGACGGCGTAATTCTCGAAATCGGTGGGCAGGAACTGCGTATAGCCCATGGCTCCGGCCCACGAGCTTCTCATTTCAGCGCGCGTTGCATGACCCTCTTGCAGGATCTTCAGGGCCACAATGAGCTGCTTCCTAAACTCGTCGGGACGCAGGCCCATGAAGGCTTGTGTGGCAATGGCGGAAAGCGCGTCGAACGGCGCATCGACGCTGCCGAAACCTGTCTCCCGGCCCCAGATGGCGACGATGATGCTTGCCGGCACATTGTATTGCTTTTGGATCGCTGCGAGCTGCGCGGCGAGCTGGCCCATTTTGCTTTTGCCGGTTGCCGCCACCTCGTTGAGGGTCGACTCTTTGAAATAGCCTGCGGGCGGCTCGAACTCAGGCTGGCGGCTCGGCTTCATCTGATCGGCAAGCACCTTAGGCAGGGGCGGACCGCCGGGCGTCGCCGGGTTCGGAAAGACGAGATGCGGCAAGGACCAGTTCAGCTTCAACCCTTTGATATTGGAGTCGAACGTGGCGCGCTTGATGCCGACTGCCTCGGCGTCGGGCCAGAGCGCTTCGAGCCACGCGGCAAAGCTCTTATCCACCGCGCGCTTGTAGGCCGCGACCTCATCCTCTGCGGCGCTGACTTCGCCGGACACGAACGCGACGAGCGCCAGGACGATGGCAAGGGTGATGGTCTTGAGTCCGCGTCTTAGCACCGGCGGAACCTTGAGGGACTAGAGTGATGCCGAATGCCAATTTTGGGCAGCTCTTAAGGCGCCGCAAAGGCAAAAACGGCGCCATTACGTAATGACGA
>DASSLP010000148.1:0-2217 GCA_035689365.1 Methyloceanibacter sp. | reverse complement strand
CATCAACTTGATCTCTGCCACAACCACTCAGACCGGCCTCTCCGTCCTTTGCGAACTCGATCGCAAACGCTATCCCAAAGCCGTCAAGGTCTCAGACGAAGATATGGCCGCTATCAACCTCAAGCGGGCCACGTTCCACGGCGACTGGAACTACACCATCCGCCCAAATAACCATCAAGGTCGATCATTTATTCCCTGACGGGCCCTTAGCCTGAGCTTCCCTCTTTCCGAAACGCAATCGATTGATCCAGCTGGCATTTTTGCGAGAGCCGGGCGGTTTACTGGGTACAGGTTTCGGGTTTGACGCCGAGCAGATCCAGGGCCTTCTGCTGGATGGGTGTTGGCCGAGTGTAAAGTATGAACTCGTGCTTGGGATTGAGCGCGGTCGTGACAGTGTTTTTCGCCAGAGTGGCCAGGTCTGCGAGCAGAGATTGGAAGCTGTGGACGGGCAAGCCATCCGGCGTGGTGCCGTAAGTTTCTTTGGCAATGGCCGATGGTGAGCGCTGGGCCTTGGCAACGACGCTGGAGCGTAGCATCTCGGCGAGGTCCTTCTCGGCGTCATCGTAGAGCATCGGAGCGAGACGTTGGCGCATGTGCCACTCGACGTGATAGGCGAGCATGCACAAACACACATGAGCGCGCACGCGCGGGGCGGCCCAATGGAAGACCGGGCGGATGTGGAGGTCGACGGTCTTGATGCTCCTGATGGCCCGTTCGACCTGGGCCAGGCTCTTGTAGGCCCGCACGCTCTGGGGGTCGTCGAGGGTTTTGGCCGGGACGCTGGTGCGGATCACGTAGATGCCGTCGAGGCGGGCTTCGGCCTCGATCTCGTCCTGCTTGCGGGCGAAGACGAAGTCGATGTCGGTGATGGTCAGCGTGAAGTGCTTGGCCATCTTGTATTTGCCGATGGTGGCGCCGACCTTGAGGGCGATCTCGGCCTCGCCACGCAACGGCTTGTTGGCGCGACGCACGGCGTTCTGGATCACCGCGAGGTCGCGCTCGGTAGCGGTGAGGAGTTGCTCGCGCTTGTGCCGTCGAGCGATGGCGAGATCGCCGTTGCGGCATACGATCAGCCGCTCGCCCGGATAGTCATCGGCGGTGATGCTGGCAAGATCGCGTTCGTCGAACAACGACAGCTGGAAGGCGCCGGCATCGAGCAGGGCGCGGATTTGCGGAGCCCGTAGTGCGGTGATCCAGTCGAGCCCGGCCGGCTTGATGTCCGCCTCGAGGCGCGCCTCGGTGATCATGCCGCGATCGCCGACCAGCACCACATGCGAGAGATCGAACCGCCGCTTGAGCTTGTCGATCTGGCTCGCCAGGGTGAGCGGATCGCCGGTGTCGCCCGCGAACACCTCGACGGCGACCGGACAGCCGTCCGGTGCGCACAGCAGGCCGTAGACGATCTGCAATTTGCCACGCTTGCCGTCGCGATTGTAGCCGAGCTTCGCCAGCGGGCAGCAGCGCCCCTCGAGATAGCTTGAGGAGACGTCGTAGAGCACCAACGTTCCATTTTTGAGATGGCGTTTGGCGAGCGCGGTTTCGATCTGGGGCTGGCGCTCGAGCAGCCAGTCGAGGGCGGTATAGAGCTCGTCCTCATCAACCTCCTCGAGACCGAGCACGATGCCGAGGCTCGAGGCCGCCGTAGCGGGATCGAGAGCCTTGGCGGTGGCGAGCTTGGAGACAGGCGCGATGAGCCGGGCCACGATCATGGCGATGACCAGATCGCGACAGCGATTGCCGGGCGGGCCGAGCAAACGATCCAAGCCGATCTTCCGCACCGTCCCCAGCACGGCGGCGACATGGCCGTGAGGCAATGAACGTTTGATCGTGACGGCGTCCTGGCCGGGCGGCAGCACGGTGCCACCCTTGAGCAGCGAACGCAGCCCCTCGATCAACGCCGGCGACCAGTTGCTGAGATTGAGCAGGGTGCGTTTTTTGATCTTGCCGCCGACACGATAGCTCTCGCGCAGCAGGATGGCGGGTGGCGAATTGCGGTTGGGAACGGCCTCGATGTACATGGCCGCTTTATATCAGCATGTTCCACGTGAAACAACCGAAAAATACCTACTTACATGGGTACATTTATGTGGAAAGACAAGGATTTCGCGCGTAAAATCAGCCGCTTCATGTCTTGGAAAGAGGGAAGCTCAGACTAGACCACGGTGCATTGCCGGCGCAATCCTACGTGTTCTCCGCGTGGCGGGTGTGCGTCGGCGT
>DASSLP010000147.1:0-21032 GCA_035689365.1 Methyloceanibacter sp. | reverse complement strand
GCTTAAGGAGAGTATTCTTCGGCGAGTGGTTCGCAAGAAAGGCTCCGCTAAAGGGCGGAGCTGAGAAATGAGCAGGAGACCGCGGCCATTCTGGCAGGAAATAGCCATGGGCCTTTTAGGCTGCACGTTCTTCCTCTGGCCGTTCTTTGTAGTTGCACTGGCGCAGCCTCACGAGACTCTAGGACAAGCGCTAAGCGACGGCGCACTCGTGCTGCTGATCGCCATGTGGCTCGCGTGTCTCTTGGGGCTAGTTATCGGGCGGTTCAGGACATGACCCCCGCAGCTTCGGTGCCAATCCGGTGCCGTTCAGTTACTTCTCAGTTACTGTTCGCATTATGTTGCCTTCGCGGGCCTTCTCTGAATCGTGGAAAAGCTGGTCGGAGCGGCGAGATTTGAACTCGCGACCCCCGGTCCCCCAGACCGGTGCGCTAACCGGGCTGCGCTACGCTCCGATGCCGCGATGATTGGCAGAGTGGATATACACGCTTGAGGCCGCGAAACAAGCCGTGGCTCGCGGCCCGCACCTATTGCTTGGCGGCCGCCAAGATCCTCCGGCAGGTCTCGAGCTCGTCGAGAAGGGCGCCGAGCGCCTTGGGATCTGACTTTGGCATCCTTCTTTCCGGTTCGGCCGGCGTGAAGGAGGCGTTCGCGCCTCCGCCGTGTGCAGCTTCGGCAGCGACGTCAGGGATCTCATGACGCGCGGTCACGGCATCCTTATTGTCTTCGCGATCAGCCATGCGTCGAAAGTCCATGACGAAACGCGGCCCGTGCTCGCGCAGGATCTTCTGTACGCCCCTAATGGTGTAGCCATCGTTATAGAGCAGGAAACGGATGCCGCGCAGAAGCGCCACGTCCTCAGGTCGGTAGTACCGCCGGCCCCCGCCCCGCTTCATCGGCTTGAGCTGCGTGAATTTGGCCTCCCAGAAGCGCAACACATGCTTCGGGACCTCAAGCTCGTCAGCAACCTCGCTGATGGTGCGAAACGCCTCGGGCGCCTTGTCCAAAGCTTCTCCTCCTCGGCGTCAAATCTCGCCAGCTATTCTGCCGCCTTTCTTCGCGAGAGCGCGTCGTTGATGCGCTGCTTCATGATGTTGCTCGCCCGGAACACGAGGACGCGGCGCGGCGTGATAGGAACTTCCTGGCCCGTTTTCGGGTTGCGGCCGATCCTCTGGCCCTTGTCGCGTATTCCGAACGAACCGAACGAGGACAGCTTCACCGTGTCGCCGCGCTCGAGGCTAGCGACGATCTCGCGCAGCACGAGCTCGACAATCTCGGCGGACTCGTTCCGCGGCAAGCCAACCTTCTGAAACACTGCTTCCGCCAAATCGGCGCGCGTTAATGTTTTCCCGCTCATCTTGCCAGCGCTCCCCCAGTCGCGGGACTATTCAAGATGCTAATCGAGCCAGCGCGACATGGTCAATCTGTCACGCAATCAAATTCCTGATATTTCACTATTTTCTATCCGGGTGTGACTTTCGGGCGGCACCTCTGTCACATGCCGCTACCAGCGCAGCAGGACGGCGCCCCAGGTGAACCCGCCACCCATGGCCTCGAGCAGGACGAGATTTCCCTTCTTGATCCGCCCGTCGGCGCAAGCCGCGTTCAGCGCCAAAGGGATTGATGCCGCTGAGGTATTAGCGTGCTTATCGAGCGTAACAATGATCCGTTCCGGGTTTAACCCAAGCTTTCTTGCAGCGCCATCCAAGATGCGTTTGTTGGCTTGATGCGGCACAAACCAGTCAATATCTGAGGCAACGTAGCCGGTTTGAGCCAAAGTGGCATCGATCACCTCGCTGATCTTGGTCACCGCATGGCGGAATACCTCCGGCCCGTCCATGCGGAGATGGCCGACCGTGCCGGTCGAGGACGGCCCCCCGTCGACGAAGAGCTTGTCACGATAGCGGCCGTCGGAGCGCAGGCAGGTGGCAAGAATGCCTCGCTCGGTGAGTGCCCCATTGAGCTTTTGCGCTTCCACCACCACGGCGCCGGCCCCGTCGCCGAACAGGACGCAGGTCGACCGGTCCTCCCAATCGAGAATGCGGGAAAAGGCCTCGGAACCGATGACCAAGGCGCGCTTAAATAATCCACTTTTCAAATGGCTATCGGCAGTTGCTAAAGCGAAAACGAAGCCAGAGCATACCGCCTGCATGTCGAACGCCGCGCCTTGATTAATGCCGAGCTCGGCTTGAATGGTGACTGCGGTAGCCGGGAAGGTCTGGTCGGGAGTCGACGTGGCCAGGATGATGAGGTCGATATCTTCGGGCACCATGCCGGCATCGTCGAGCGCCGCGCGCGCCGCAACGGCGCCCATGAATGAAGTCAGCTCGCCTTCGGCTGCGATCCGGCGCTCCTTGATGCCGGTTCGCTCCGTAATCCAGCTGTCGGATGTATCGACCATCTTGGCGAGGTCGTCATTGGTCACCACCCGCTGAGGGAGATATCCCCCGACCCCCTTGATGACCGTCCGCACCTTATCCAATCCGATTTACTCCCAGAACTTGCGCTCCCCAGATCTCACGCTGCCCCTTCAAGCTCGAGCTTGGTATGGAAGCCAGCGACGTCGCTCGCGAGCCGCTTCACTACGCCGTTAGAGGCCATGTCGTAGGCAAGGTCGATGGCGCTGGCGAAGCCGGTGGCGTCGGTTCCACCGTGACTTTTGACAACAATGCCGTTTAGCCCAAGAAAAATGCCGCCGTTCAGTTGGCGCGGATCGAGCTTCTCCTTGAGGGCGCGAAAGGCGCCTTGCGCCAAAATCGCGCCGAGTTGTGCAAGGAGCGACCTCCCCATGGCCGCGCGCAAATATTCGCCGATCTGCTTAGCCGTTCCTTCAGCAGTCTTCAAGGCGATGTTGCCGGTATAGCCGTCGGTAACCACCACATCGACCACGCCCTGCCCGACATCGTCGCCCTCAACGAAGCCGCGATAGCGAATGGGAAGCGGGGCCTCCTTGAGCACGCCTGCGGCTTCCTTGATCTGGTCGAGGCCTTTGATCTCCTCGACGCCGATATTGAGGAGCCCGACCGAAGGCTTCTCGATGCCGAACAGAGCGCGCGCCATGCCGGCGCCCATCAGCGCGAACTCGACGAGCTGGCGCGAATCTGCGCCGACATTAGCGCCGACATCGAGCACGATGCATTCGGCCTCCACCGTCGGCCAGATCGCGGCGATCGCCGGGCGATCGATCCCCACGATGGTCTTCAGGCAGAACTTGGCCATGGCCATGAGCGCGCCGGTGTTGCCAGCAGACACGGCGGCATCTGCACGCCCGTCGCGCACCGCCTCGAGCGCGAGCCACATGCTTGACTTCCACCGGCCCTTGCGCAGCGCCTGGCTCGGTTTCGCGTCCATGGCGACCGCGACGTCGGTGTGAATGACGGTGGCCTTCTTGGCCAGCACTTCGTGGCTCGCAAGCTCAGGCTCGATGCGCGCGCTATCGCCAACGAGCAGAAACCGCATGTCGGGATGGCGGATCAACGCGGTGGCGGCGGCGGGAACGACCACGCTTGGCCCGTGATCTCCGCCCATGGCGTCGAGCGCGATGGTGACTGGAGCACCCATTTCTTACTGCCGTTTAGGAAACTGTCCATGCGGCCACTGGGCCGCCGCAACCCCCGGAAATGACATTCGAATAGACTGAAAAGGGGGCGGGTTGACAACCGGATTTTGCCTTTGCAGCGCTGTTGCTCAGCGACGCTTGAGTTCGGCAAGGGCAGCAAATGGGCTGCTTGCCCTGGTGCCGCGTTGCTGGGGTTCGCCTTGCGACCAATCGAAGCTCGCTCCCTGTTTCCGTGGATAGGGGTCGAGCGAGGTCGCCAACGTCTCATAGATGAAAGGCCCGAGATCGATCTTTCCGTCGACGATCGGCTCGGGCCAATCGAGGTGACCTGGACCTCCCGGCTCGTCAGCGCTTTTCTCAAGCTGTTCAATGAGCTCCGCCGGCAAGAACTCGGCCTCGACCGGGACATCGAGGCTGGCTTCGACCGGTTCCAGCGAGACGACGCAAGTCTGGGTCGCTTGGGCCATAAGCCTTCCGGTAAGCCGCAATCGTCCGCCCGCGTGGTTAAACCGATAGGCGAAGGAAAGCCGCCCAAGTCCTTTGAGTTCAAGCAATTTGGTGATCGCCGCTAGTTCCGATTGGGTGGCGTCGATCTCGCCTCCCGCCCCTTCCTTGATTTCATCGACCCTGATCGGTCGCGACAGCGGGTGGCGGTCCAAATCGTGTTTCATGGCAATTCGCAGCTCGTTTTCTACCAATTCGCAACTCTCTACCCGGCGCTTCTCAGTAACTTTCACCGGAAATTTCCGGAAATTCCACCTTACCCGTTTGGAAGGCGGACAAAGATTGATTGCCGAGCTGCCGGACAACACCCTTTACATAATCCGCGAGCCGCTCGCCGGCAGCCTCCGCAACCGAACCATCAAGCGGCAAGGCTTCAGCAATCGCGGAAGCGAACCGGCCATCCCCGCCAGCAAAAGCCTCCTCATAGCTTTGCAGCAAGCCGGCGCTCGACGCGGCGAGCCTCCTCACCTTTTTCGGAATGCTGATGTCGCCGACGCCGATCTCTCTCAGCACAGTCTCCATGTCGGCGCTGAACTGATCGATGAGCTCTTGAGCGAGGGCTTGTGCCTCTCCTCCGTCGGCCTTGAGGCGATGGAGCACGGCGAACAGGTTGAGCGACAGGACGACAAAGCGGCCTTCAAGCGTGTCAGGAACCCCAAAGGCCTGATAGAAAGCGGGAAGCCGCGCCTGTGCCACAATCGCGCCATAGAGTTTCTGGGCGCCGGGGTCTTTGTGGCGCCACGAAAACAGGGGAGTAAGAGGGCTCAAAGGACGGGCTCGGTTGGTCAGCTTTGGCTGCCTGAAGCGCCGTCAACAACACGGCGCCGCCCGCGGCAGGGTTTAGGACCGCATCGGGCAGACTTCCGTTCTTTGCCTGCGTCGAGGGGCACCTGAAGTTGCGCAAGCTGAAGCCGGTCTCCGTCCGGGCAATGCTGCCCGCGCTTGTCGCGATCTCGCTTGGCGCCGGAGCGCTTGCAGGCTGCGGCGCCCAGATCGACCGCCATGGCCACGTCTTCATCGATGTGGATCTCAATCAAGTCCAACCTGGCATGAACAAGGACCAGGTCAAGACCGTGCTCGGCTCGCCCGATACCACGAGCACGATCGGTGGCGACGCCTATTACTACATCTCGACCACGCAAAAGACCGTAGCGTTCCTCAAGCCTTACGAGATCGACCGGCAGGTTGTAGCGGTCTATTTCAACCCCAATCAGACTGTGGACCAGGTCGCCCATTACGGGCTCAAGGACGGCATCGTGGTCAACTACTACAGAGGCGAGACGCCGGCGCGCGGCAAGGACTTGGGCTTGCTCGAGCAGATCTTCGGCAATATCTCCAACCGGAAGATGTTCAAAGGCCAGCAAGGAGCAGGTGGATTGGGCATTCCCAGTCCGGGCGGTGGCGGTCTCTAATCGCGACAGCCCTCCTATTGCCGAGCGAGCACGGCAAGCAGCAGCAAGGCCACGATATTGGTGATCTTGATCATCGGGTTCACGGCGGGACCGGCGGTATCCTTGTAAGGATCGCCGACCGTGTCCCCTGTCACAGCGGCCTTGTGGGCGTCTGAGCCCTTGCCGCCGTAATGGCCGTCCTCGATATATTTTTTTGCATTGTCCCACGCCCCTCCCCCCGCCGTCATGGAAATGGCAACGAACAAACCCGTGACGATGACGCCGAGCAGCATCGCGCCGAGCGCCGAGAAGGCCGCGCTCTTGCCGGCGATCCACTTGATGACGAAGTAGAACACGATAGGCGACAGTACCGGCAGGAGCGACGGGATGAGCATCTCCTTGATGGCGGCGCGGGTAAGGAGGTCAACCGCCTTGCCATAATCGGGCCGGTCGGTGCCCTTCATGATGCCGGGCTTCTCTCTGAATTGACGGCGTACCTCCTCGACGATCGCCGAACCGGCGCGTCCGACCGCGGTCATGGCGATACCGCCGAACAGATAGGGCAGCAGCCCGCCGAGGAAGAGTCCGACCACGACGTAAGGGTTGGACAACGTGAAGGTCGGATCTACGCCCTGGAAATAGGGAAACTTGTCGGTGTTGGCAGCGAAATATTTGAGGTCCTCGGTATAGGCCGCGAACAGCACCAGCGCGCCTAAGCCTGCCGAGCCGATAGCGTAGCCCTTGGTGACCGCCTTGGTGGTGTTGCCTACGGCGTCGAGCGCGTCGGTGGTTTTGCGGATCTCCTTCGGCATGCCCGACATCTCGGCGATGCCGCCGGCGTTGTCGGTCACCGGGCCGAACGCATCGAGCGCAACGATCATGCCCGCGAGCGCAAGCATGGTGGTGACCGCGATGGCGATGCCGAACAGGCCGGCAAGCCCGTAAGCCACGACAATCCCCGCCATGATCACAAGCGCCGGTAGCGCCGTCGATTCGAGAGACACTGCCAGGCCCTGGATGACGTTGGTGCCGTGCCCGGTCACCGAGGCCTTCGCGATGGAATGAACGGGGCGGAAATTGGTGCCGGTGTAGTACTCGGTGATTACCACGATCAGCGCGGTGACCACGAGGCCGACGGCGCCGCAGAAGAACAGGGACTTGCCGGTGAAGCTCACTTCGCCCACCTTCATCGCGGTGTCCCAGCCGACCAGCCAAGCGGTCAGCGGCCAAAGAAGGATGAGCGACAGCACGCCTGTCGCGATCACGCCTTTATAAAGGGCGCCCATGATCGACTGGCTCGGGCCAAGCCGCACGAAGAACGTGCCGATGATCGAGGTGATGACGCACACCGCGCCGATGGCGAGCGGGTAGAGCATCATCTGCATGACGCGATCGCCGCCGGCGAAGTAGATCGAGGCGAGCACCATGGTGGCGACCACGGTGACGACGTAAGTCTCGAACAGATCGGCCGCCATGCCAGCGCAGTCGCCGACATTGTCGCCGACGTTGTCGGCGATGGTCGCAGGATTGCGCGGATCGTCCTCCGGGATACCAGCCTCGACTTTGCCGACGAGATCACCCCCGACATCGGCGCCCTTGGTGAAGATGCCGCCGCCAAGTCGCGCGAAGATCGAGATGAGAGACGCGCCGAAACCGAGGGCGACCAGCGCATCGACCACCTCGCGCGAGGCCGGGCTCAGGCCGACGAATTGGGTGAGGATGAGGAAATAAACCGAGACGCCGAGAAGCGCAAGGCCGGCAACAAGGAGGCCAGTTATGGCGCCGGCGCGGAAGGCGAGGCTTAGGCCGTCGGCTAGGCTCTTAGTGGCGGCCTGGGCGGTCCGCACATTGGCGCGGACCGAGACATTCATGCCGATATAGCCGGCCGAGCCCGATAGCAGCGCGCCGACCGCGAAGCCGATCGCCTGCGGAATGCCGAGCAGATAAGCGAGAATGAGAAAGATCACCACGCCGACGACGGCGATCGTGGTGTACTGGCGGGCGAGATAGGCCTGCGCCCCTTCCTGAATGGCGGCAGCGATCTCCTGCATGCGCGCCGTACCGGGATCCGAGGCAAGAACGGCCCTAGTCGTCCAGACGCCGTAGGCGATCGAAAGCGTCGCGCAAAGAATAATCACGTATAGGACCCAGGTCATAAATTCTGCCTCGTTCGTTCGTTTGGGATTGCGAAGGAAGAGGACCGCAGCATCGAGACACTTGAACGTGCCCGCGGCCCGACTGCCCCCATAGAAAAGTCGCGGCTTAAGCCCGCGCGGAAAATGCCAAAGTTGTAGGCAGGACGCAACAGACGCCTTGGACTTGTGAAATCCGGCCAAAAGCCCGCGTTTGGAGGCCTAGAAATGGGCGAAGCCCTTGCGCTCAAGCTTGATAACGCGGCCGTCTCGACCGACCACCCTCATCTCGCCGGCACGGCCCTCGATGCGGCCAATCATGGTCACGCTCGTGCCTTTGCGGCGAGCCTCGGCTTCGAATGAGGTGCCGCTCGCATCTGGCACCGCGGCAAGGATCTCGTAGTCGTCGCCGGCGGTAATGAGGGCTTCGAGAAGCTTCGGCTCGTGCTTGAGTGCTTTTCGCGCCGGTTCGGAGAGAGGAACGCGCGAGGCATCGATCATTGCTCCAACGTGAGAGACTTGGGCGAGCTTCTCGCCGTCGCCGACAAGGCCATCCGACACATCAATGGCGGCGGTGGCGAAGTTGCGGATGAGAAGCATGAGGTCGTTGCGCGGTTGAGGCCGCCTATAGCGCTCCACAACGAAGGCCTTGTCCTCCTCGGTCAAGCTCCAGGATTGCGCGAGCGCAGGCTCTTTCAGAACGCGCAAGCCAAGATAGCCGTCGCCGATCGTGCCGGTCACATAGAGCCGGTCGCCGTCCTTGGCCCCATGCCGTAACACGGCGTGGCCGTGCGGCACGACGCCGAGTGCCGTGATCGTGATGCTCAAAGGACCGGGTGTCGCGCTCGTGTCGCCGCCGACCAGGGCGGCGCCTGCACTTTCCTGAAGCTCGCGCAGGCCTGCGGCGAAGGCTTCGAGCCAAGCTGCGGAAGGACGCGGCGGCAGCGAAAGCGATAGGAGATAGACGTGGGGACGGGCTCCTTTGGCGGCGAGGTCGGAGAGATTGACCGCGAGCGCCTTATGGCCGATCGACTCCGGCGGATCGTCTTTGAGGAAATGCACTCCCTCAATGATGGTATCGCAGGACAGAACCATTTCCTGCCCCTCAATCGGCCTGAGCACGGCCGCATCATCGCGTAAGCCGAGCGATGCGGTATCGGTGGCAAGGGGAGCGAAATACTTGGCGATGATCTCGAACTCGCCAAGGCGCTTCCCCTCGACGCGCTCGGTATCGTCAGCCATCGCTCGTGCCTTGTTTTGCAAACTCTGCGGGCCGCGCCTTGTGACCGATCCGGTCGAGGATACCGTTCACGACTTTCGGCTCCTCATCGGAGAAGAAGGCATGGGCGATATCGACATATTCGGAGATGGTAACCCGCGCGGGCACGTCGTCGCGATCGAGGATCTCGTAGGTGCCGGCGCGCAGAATCGCACGCAGGATCGAATCGACACGCGTCAGCCGCCAGCCTTCGGCGAGCTGTTTGTCGATCAGCGGGTCGATCTTGAGCTGCTCGCGCACCACGCCCTCGACGAGGTCGCGGAAGAAGGCCGCCTCTGCATCGCAATATTGGCAGTCCTCGATTTCCTTGCCCAGGCGATAAGCCTCGAACTCGGCAATCACCTCGTTAAGGTCGATTCCCGTCATGTCCATCTGGTAGAGCGCCTGGACCGCCGCGAGCCGGGCCGCACTACGGGACGAAGCGCGGTTTGGAGCTTTGCCTCGCCCGGTCATGTCCGCTAGCGCCGGCTCGCTTGCGAGAAATGCTGCTCGAGCTGCATCAGCGTGAGGCAGGCGCGCGCGGCATCGCCGCCCTTGTTGCGTCCATCGACGCTCGCCCGCTCCCAGGCCTGCTCGCGGCTCTCGCAGGTCAAGATGCCGAAGCCGATCGGCACGGCATGCTGCACGGCGAGCTGATGCAGGCTTGCCGCCGATTCACGCGCGACAATGTCGTAATGCGTGGTTTCGCCCCTGATGACGCAGCCGAGCGCGATGCAGCCGCGATGCCGCCCTGCCCTGCCGACAAAGCCATTGGCGAGCGCGAGGCTGAGCGCAAGCGCGATTTCGAGAGAGCCGGGCACGGAGAGCCGCTCGAATGCCACCTGGTGGGACTTGAGCTCCTCGATGGCGCCGCGCGCGAGCTCGTCGGCGATGTCCTCGTAAAAGCGCGCCTCGATGATGAGAACCGAACGTGGGCCTTTGCGGGCCATGATCAGCTACTCCAAACCCCTATGGCCGGTCACCTTGAGCCCGTAGCCCTCAAGCCCCACGATCTTACGCTGCGGCGAGTTCGACAGCAGCACCATCTCGTGCACGCCAAGGTCGAGCAGGATCTGTGCGCCGATGCCGTATTCGATCAGCCGTTGCTGTCCCGCGCCGCCCGCTTGCTCGGTAAGTCGCGCCGAGATGGCATCCGGCCGCGACTCGCGGATCAAGATAACGACGCCGCGCCCTTCGCGTCCGATGACGTCCATCGCCTTATGCACCAGCGTCTCGCGGTGGCCGCCGGTCGACACCAGGTCGTCGATCGTGCTCACCGCATGCACGCGCACTAGCACTGGCTCTCCCGAAGCGACATTGCCCTTGACAAGCGCGACATGCTCGGCGGGGTCTACAGTCGTGCAATATACCTTGAGGTCGAAGGCACCGCCGAACGGGCTCTCGATCTTGCCCTCCGCCACCACCTTAACGAGGTGGTCGTAGCGCAGGCGGTAGGCGATAAGATCGGCGATGGTCGCGATCTTGAGCCCCTGGCGTTGAGCGAAGGCGATCAAGTCCGGAAGCCGCGCCATTGTGCCGTCGTCGTTCATGATTTCGCAGATGACTCCGGCGGGATAAAGCCCGGCGAGACGCGCGAGATCGACAGCCGCCTCGGTATGGCCGGCGCGAATGAGCACGCCGCCCTCCTTGGCGACGAGCGGGAAAACATGGCCGGGGGTCATGATGTCGCGATAATCCTTGGTCGGATCGATGGCGACGGAGATGGTGTGCGCGCGGTCGTGCGCGGAGATGCCGGTCGAAACGCCTTCGCGCGCTTCGACCGACACGGTGAAGGCGGTTGTTTGCCGGACGCGGTTCGAGCGCGACATCAACTCGAGGTGGAGCTGTTTGGCGCGCTCAGGTGTAAGTGCGAGGCAGATCAGACCGCGGCCGTATTTTGCCATGAAGTTGATGGCGTCTGGCGTCGCCATCTGCGCGGGAATGACGAGGTCGCCTTCGTTCTCACGCTCCTCGGCATCGACCAGGATGAACATGCGGCCGTTGCGCGCGTCCTCGATCACCTCCTCGATCGGCGAGAGGAACTGATGGTCCCTGGTCTTGCTGATGATGGTCAAGGGGTCTCGCCTTGGCTTTCACTGAGACGAGCGGCGTAGCGCGCCATGAGATCGACTTCAAGGTTTACCAGATCGCCGGGCGCCCGGTCTCCCCACGTCGTGCGGCGAAGCGTGTAGGGAATGACATTGACGCCGAAACGGTTGCCTTCGACCTCGTTAACGGTGAGCGATACTCCGTCGAGCGCGACGGAGCCCTTGGTGGCAATGAACCGGGCGAGCCCCGGAGGGCTCCCCAAAATAAACCTGACGCTGTCGCCGTCGGTGTGACGGGCAAGGACCTTGGCGCGCCCGTCGATGTGGCCTGCTACGAGATGTCCGCCGAGCTCCTCGCCCAAGGCAAGCGGCCGTTCGAGATTGATGCGGCGCCCTTCTTGCCATTCGCCGAGCGTGGTGCGGGCCAGGGTCTCATTGGAGACATCGACGGCGAACGCCGAGCCCTTCTTGGCCTTGCCCACTTCAACGATGGTGAGGCAGCAGCCGTCGCAGGCGACCGACCCTCCCTGGGCGAGGCTCGAACGCTTGTAGGGCGAGCCGATGGTGAAACGGCCGCCTTGCCGCTCGCGCAGCGTGCCTACGCCGCTGACAATGCCGGTGAACATCTTCCCATCCGCCGCCAGGCCGTCATCCGGTCGGGACCGAACGAGCGCGATTGAACTTGCGTGAAATGACCGATTGCGGTCAGGAGGTCGAGCCCTTCATTGACGAACGGCATAAGGCCGTCGGCGCCGGCAGGGTTGGCACCTTGGTAGATCACCACCTCATCGACCAGGTCGGCATCGAGGAAGGCGCGCGCAACCGAAGGCCCTCCTTCAACCAGCACGCGGGTGATGCCGCGGGTGGCAAGGGTCTCTAGGGCATCGCGTACGCCGAGCATGCCGTGCGAGTCGACCGGCACATACACGATCTCGGCGCCTCGATCTTGGAGTGCGTCGGTGCTGGGATGCTCCTCGTCTGCGGCGCAGATGAGCCAGACCGGCACCATCAGGTCGTCGAACAGATGCGCCTGCGGCGGCGTGCGGAGGCGCCGGTCCAAGACGACCCGCACCGGCGAGCGGCACGACATGCCGGGAAGCCGGCAGGTGAGGCTCGGATTGTCGGCAAGGATGGTGCCGCGACCGACGAGGATGGCATCGTTCCGGGCGCGCAAGAGATGAGCGTGCGCACGGGCGTCGGGGCCGGTGATCCATACCGGGGCGCCGTTGCCTTTTGGCATCAGCCCATCGGCGCCAACGGCGAGCTTCAGCGTCACGGCCGGGCGATCTTCGGTCACGCGCAAGACATGGCCGAGAGCGATCTCCGCCGCTTCTTCGGCCAGCACCCCTTCCTCGACTTCGATGCCGGCTGCCCTGAGTTGCTTGATGCCGCGGCCAGACGTGCGCGGATCAGGATCGCGCAGAGCGACCACAACGCGCGCGGGCTTTGCTTTGACAATGACATCGGCGCAGGCCATGCCCCTGCCCTCATGGGCGCATGGCTCGAGGGTGACATAGATCGTGGAGCCGCGCGCTTTGTCACCGGCACGGTCAAGGGCGATGGCCTCGGCGTGGGGGCGGCCTCCGGGCGCAGTGGTACCGCGTCCGACGATCTCCCCTGAGGGCGCCACGACAAGCGAGCCGACCGAAGGGTTGGGCCAGGTCAGCCCGAGCCCGCGGCGCGCAAGCTGAAGCGCCTGCGCCATATGATCCTTGTCGCTTGCGCTCATCGGCTTGATGTGGGGTTTGGACTTAGTCTTCGGCAGGGGCGGCCGCCTTCTTCGACGGCATTTCGTCGTCGTTCTCGGTCGCAGCCAGCTCGCCGAGCAGCGCCTCGAAATCCTTGGCCTCGCGGAAATTCTTGTAGACCGAGGCGAAGCGCACATAAGCCACGTCATCGAGCGCCTTCAAGGCCTCCATCACCAGCCGGCCGATGATCTCGGACCTGATGTCGTTCTCGCCCATGTTCTCGAGCCGGCGCACGATGCCGCTGACCATGCGCTCGACGCGCTCGGGATCCACGGGCCGCTTTCTGAGCGCGATCTGCACCGACCGCATCAGCTTGTCGCGGTCGAACGGCATCCTGCGGCCTGACCGCTTGATCACGGTCAGCTCGCGGAGCTGCACCCGCTCAAAGGTGGTGAAGCGGCCACCGCAATCGGCGCACACGCGGCGACGCCTAATGGTCGAGTGGTCCTCGCTAGGACGCGAGTCCTTCACTTGCGTGTTGGTGCTTCCGCAATAGGGGCATCGCATGGGCGACCGCCCTTCCCTTTCTCACCCTCACGCAAAGCCTACCGGTAGATCGGGTAGCGCTCACAAAGCTCGATGGCACGCTTCTTCACAGAGGCCTCGACCTTGCCGTTGCCCTCGTCGCCGTTGGCGGCAAGCCCGTCGAGAACCTCGATAATCATGCCGCCGATCGACTGGAAGTCCTTGATGCCGAAGCCGCGCGTGGTGCCGGCCGGAGAACCCAGGCGGATACCTGAGGTGATCGCAGGCTTCTCGGGGTCGAACGGCACGCCGTTCTTGTTGCAGGTGATGTTGGCGCGACCAAGCGCGACCTCGGCAGCCTTTCCGGTGAGCTTCTTTGGCCTGAGATCAACCAACATCAGATGCGTGTCGGTGCCACCGGAGACAAGCGCAAGGCCCCCTTTGACCAGCGTCTCTCCCAAAGCCTTGGCGTTGTCGATCACCGCCTGGGCGTAAAGCTTGAAAGAGGGTTTCAGCGCCTCGCCGAAGGCGACCGCCTTGGCGGCAATGATGTGCATTAATGGGCCGCCCTGAAGTCCGGGGAACAGCGCCGAGTTGATCTTCTTGCCGATCTCCTCGTCGTTCGAAAGCACCATGCCGGCGCGCGGGCCGCGCAGCGTTTTGTGGGTCGTGGTGGTGACCACATGGGCGTGCGGCAACGGGCTCGGATGAAGTCCGGCAGCAACCAGGCCGGCGAAATGCGCCATGTCGACCATGAGGTATGCGCCGACTGAATCGGCGATCTCGCGGAAGCGTTTGAAGTCGATGATGCGCGGATAGGCAGAGCCGCCGGCAATGATCAGCGCGGGCTTATGCTCATGCGCGAGCTTTTCCACCGCGTCGTAGTCGATGCGGTTGTCGCCTTCCCGCACGCCGTATTGCACGGCATTGAACCACTTGCCGGACAGGTTCGGCGCAGCACCATGGGTTAAGTGCCCGCCATGGGCGAGCGACATGCCGAGGATGGTGTCGCCAGGCTTGATCAGGGCGAGCATCACCGACTGATTGGCTTGGCTTCCCGAGTGCGGTTGAACGTTGGCGAAGGCGCAGTTGAATAGGCGCTTGGCGCGATCGATGGCGAGCTGCTCGACCACGTCGACATATTGGCAGCCGCCGTAATAGCGCCGGCCCGGATAGCCTTCGGCATATTTATTGGTGAGCAGCGTGCCGGCGGCGTCGAGCACGGCGCGCGAAACGATATTCTCGGAGGCGATCAGCTCGATCTCGTTCTGCTGCCGCTCGAGCTCGTTTTCGATCGCGGAAAAGACGTCGGGGTCGGCGTCCTCCAGCTGCTTGGTGAAGAACTCGTTCCCGCGCGCCTCGGCACGCCTCGCCTCACTTGCCGTCATGGCTACTGCTCCTCGAGCTCGAACCCGCCCTATCCAGCAACAAGGAAGGATTGAATCCCGCCTAGTTGGCCCGCGGGGATGCTCCCTTCAATATTTGGCTGGCTCTACCACATGTCGCGAAGACGCGCCAGCAACACCCAAGGCGTTGGCGGCGCGCAATTCACCAGGCTCCAGCCCGCGCAGGCGGCACAAGCCCCGGCCACGACCAGTGAACGAAGGTATCTTAGTAGGCCGAGGCCGTCTCGGGCCCGCCGCCGTCCTGCTGGTAGATGTCGGGACGGAACTGCACCACGCCGTCAGGCGTGGCCCAGGCGCTGATATAGGAGAAAAAGACCGGTATCGGCTTCACGAGCTTCACGTCGATCTGCTCGCCGGACTGCTTCACCTGTTGAATGCGCTGTAAGTCCCAGCCGCCGGTGTCGCGCAACAACCAAACGACGAGTGGTTCGATGTTGTCGGTGCGCACGCAGCCAGAGCTTTCAAATCGCACGCTCCGCCCGAACAGGCTCTTGAGCGGCGTGTCGTGCATGTAAACGCTATCCTTGTTCGGGAAATTGATCTTCACGAAGCCGAGCGAGTTCTGATCCCAGGGAAGCTGTCGGTACTGGTAATTGTAGACCTCGGGGCCGAACCAATTGATCTGGTGCGAGTCGACCGGATTGCCGGCCGCGTCGAACGCCTCCATGTGGTAGGCGGCGAGCATGTCCTGGTTGCGGCGGGCAAACTCCTGGGCCTTCGGCACGAGGTCTTTGTAGATGATGCTCTTCGGCACGTACCAATAGGGATTGAAATTGATCTCCTGGATCTTGCTCGAGAGCTCGGGCGTCGGACGCTCAGGCTTGCCAACCACGGTCGCATGGCGCTGCACCACCTCACCGTTTTCAACGGCCTCGGCTTGCGCTGCCGGAATATTGACCACGACGTAGCGGCTGCCCGTCGTCGGCGCCAAAGTCTGCAGGCGCTTCAGGCTGCCTTGGAGCTGGGCAAGTCTCGTCGTCGCCGGGACGTTCAGCGCCTCGATCGTAACTCTCGTGTCGACGATACCGGTCGGCGGCAGGCCATGCCGGGTCTGGAACTTCTTGACCGCGGTGACGAGGGTCGCGTCGTACTCGTCGGGGATGCTCGAGCCGACGAGATCGCCAGAGACCTCGAGCCGGCGGTGCAGCGTCACGATCTCAGGTCCGCGCTGGCCGGGCTTCATTACCGTTGCCGGCACCATCGGCCAGCCGCCCTGAGCAACGATTGCCTGATAACGCGCAATCGCAGCCTTAGTCGGCTCGATGTTGTGGGCGGCGAGCGTGGGCTGACCGAGCGCCGGATTGGTGATCCATGCGCGTGTCGCCTCGTCGCCCTCCTCGGGGGGAAGCTCGTCGCCATGGAACGCCTGCGATCCGGGCTGTTGCGGAGCGCGCGGGCCGCCTCCGAAGAAACCGCCGCCATTCCTGCCGCCGAAGAAGCCGCCGCCAGACCCGCCCGAATTGTCGTCTTGATAGCCGCCTTGGTAGCCGCCCTGGTTCGGGTTGCCCTTGAGCCAAGAGAACAGGCCTGCGCTCGAGGGCCCGGCACTCATGACGAGAAGAGCCGCAGCGAGCCCTGTAGCGGCGAGGAGCGCCCCGCCTCTTACGCTATTCTGCCATTTCAGCATTAAGCCGCTCCCCCGTCCGTTGCGGCGTCGTGTCCCGCGTTAAATATAGGCGCTTTGCCTTCGTCACTCTAGGGCCAATGAACCGCCAATTCCTTTTCAAATCGTCTAGGACTTGGAAGTTCTTGCGGTCCGGTTCTTAGGATAACGGGACGCGTCACACCGTCAGCGATACGGAAAATCTCCCTCGATTGCCGCCTTGGCCGCACAGTTTCACACCTGCGGACGACTCTGTGGCGAAGGATTATCTAGAGAATTGGGCTATTTTTGGCTGCGCAGCTTGGGCCACGCAAAACGACGCAGCCCCGGAGGTGATCACCGGGGCTGCAAAGACTCAGGTTCTCGCCGCGAAGATTAGAGCTGATAGCGGATCTGGTCGGTCCAGAAGCGCTCCAGCCGAATCAGCGCTTTGTTCAGTGTCTCGAGGTCGTCGGCGCCGATGCCGCCCACCTGCTGTAACGACTTGAGCTGCCGCTGGTAGAGCCCGTTCACCACCTTACACACCTCCCGCCCTTTCTCGGTGAGGCGCACCCTGACCGACCGGCGGTCGTTGGTCGAGCGCTGATGGTGGATATAGCCGGCATCGACCAGCTTCTTTAGATTGTAAGAGACGTTGGAGCCGAGATAGAGACCGCGGCTCGTGAGCTCGCCGGCCGTCAACTCGGCGTCGCCGATGTTGAACAGCAGCAAAGCCTGCACGCTGTTGACGTCGGAACGGCCCAAGCGTTCGAACTCGTCTTTGATAACATCAAGAAGCAATCGATGAAGCCGCTCGACAAGCTTCAAGGAAACAAGATAGCGCCCCTTGAGATCTTCTGACTCAGTCGCGCCCGCATGCGTCCCTCTATTCAGGACTACACTCATCGCCTACCCTCGTTAGTTGTTGTTAATCCCCAACTTGGCGACGACTATAGGGATAGCGCGCTAAAATCCGCTTAAGCGGCACGCTTAAGATTGGGTGAAATTCTAGGATTAAGTTTCAGTGATGTTATCGCGCGTTTGAACCGAGTCTCAGAGACCTGGCGTGATCTCTTCAAGCTCGAGCTCATTCTCGACCGGCGTATCGAACATGCGCTCGATCGATTCGTCGCCTACCGCGGCGAGGCTTGCCGGTTGCCAGTCCGGTGCGCGCCCGCCGCCAGCGATGCGGGCAGAGATCCCCTCGCGGTAATCATGAGTCTCGATGAGGCGCGAGGCGAGACGAAATTCGAGCTTAAGCGCGCTGAGAAGATCGAGCGACTTGCCACGTTGCATCTGTGCGAAGGCAACTTTTAGGGACGTGGGCGACTTCTTGCGCAATTCCGCCGCCGTCTCCCGCGCAAATGTTTGGTGCTCGCCGGTTTCTGCATCGAGCTGCTCTAAGATCGCTTCGACCGAGGACGCAGAGAAGGCGCGGTTGATCAGCGGCGTGTGGCGCACGAGCTCGCCCTCACCCGGATCGCGATGAAGCCCATCGAGCAACCGGTCGATCGGATGATTGTCGCGCAGCGCATCTTTGATCACGCCGAAATGCGCTGATGGAACGCAGTGGCTGACGAGACGCTGACGATAAGCCTCGGCGGGGCCGATGATGCTTCCGGTCAGCGCGAGATAGACTCCGGTCCATCCGAGCAGACGCGGGAGAAAACAGGTGCCGCCGATGTCGGGGAGAAAGCCGATACCGACTTGCGGCATGCCAAAGCGATAGCCCTCCCCGGCAATACAATGCGTGCCATGTAGCGTGATGCCGACTCCGCCACCGAGCACGAGCCCATTGATGAGAGGAACATTAGGCCTGACGAATTTCTCGAGCACCCACACATGCGTGTACGCCGCGCGGTAGAATTCCTTGATTGCGCCGAGCGCCCCTTGCTCAAGCCACTCATACAAGACTTTGAGATCGCCGCCGCTCGAGAACACCGTGGGGTGGCTCGACTGCATGAACACGCCATAAATGTGCGGCGCCGGGGCCCAGCGGCGGTAATGCTCGCTAAGAGCCTCGAACATTTCGAGGGTTAGCGCGTTTAACCGGGACGGCCGGCGGAGCGTCACCACGCCGGCGCGATCGATTTCCTCAAAGGTGATGCCGAGCGCTTCCGACACCATCAACGACTCTTGCTCGAACTTTTGCAAATGACGCCTCTCCTGGGCTGGCCTTGACAAGGCCTGCTTTGTCTTGAAAAGGCCCGCGGGCAGCTAGCACCCAATCGGGCAAATCACAAGCTTTGCAAAGATAAAGACTAAGGGCCGCATGATGTTTCGACCGATCGCCAGCCTTGCGTTCGTCTGTCTTGTGGCATTCGTCGTCTATGCAAAGGCCGGGGGCGGTGGAGTCCCGCTGCCCGAGCGCAATCCTTTGCGGCCGCACGGAGCCACGGCCAAGGCTCCGGTGCTGCCTGGCGATCAGCCGACAATTCCGTGGACCGACCAGGAGATCGCCAACGCCAAGGCTGCATGCGCAAAGGCGCTGTCAGGTCTTGCGATTGAGTATGAGCCGCTCCAGCCCATCAAGCACGGCATCTGCGGTGCGCCGGCGCCGATCCTCGTCAACTCCATCGGCAACGATCCTAAGGTCGAGATCGATCCGCCAGCTACCATCACTTGTCCGCTTGCTGCCGCGCTCAGCAAATGGCTGAGCAGGACGGTGCAGCCCGAGGCCGAAGCGGTGCTCTCGACGCAACTGATCAAGCTACGCAACGCAACGTCCTATTCCTGCCGCAACCGCTATGGGGGCGCCAATACGCCGTTGAGCGAGCACGCGCTCGCCAACGCGCTCGATGTCTCGGAGTTCGTGTTCGCCTCGGGCGAGCACATCACCGTGCTTGAGAGCTGGCCGCGCCTCGTTGCGACCCCGCCAGCGCCTCCGCCGAATCCCAGTCATATTCCCGAGGCGAGCGCGCCGATCAAGACGGTGTCTCAAATACGCGCCGCCGGCGAGCGTCCCAGCCGAGTGGCCAAGATCAGGCTGGCTGAAGCGAAGATAAATCCCTTCGTTGCGCCAACCACCGTGGCCGACGCGAGAACGAATCCCTTTGTGCTTCCTACGGCAGCCGTCGAAGAGACACCGTCATCCCCGGCTCCGGAAACGATCTCTCCTAAACCCGTCGCTCCCGAAACCCAGTCGGCGCACGATGCGCGGAGCGAGTTCGTGAGGATGGTGCATGACGACGCCTGCCACACGTTTGGCACCGTGCTCGGCCCTGAGGCCAACGAGGCGCATAAGAATCATTTTCACCTGGACATGAAGGCGCGGCGCCATATAGCCCTCTGCGAATAAGGCAAGAAGTGTAAACCGCCTTTTCGCAGGCCGTTGGCGCCTTCCGCCCCGGAGTGCTAGCTTGCGCGCGCACGCAAAGTAAATAGCTATAGCGCGATGGCTTCTGCCAAGGACAAAACGGTCTCCCTACGCACCGAGCGGGTGAAGCGCGCCCGCGCCAAGGCGCCGGCTGGGTCGCAGCCGGGCTTCCCGGCGACGCGGCTCAGACGGAACCGCAGGGCCGACTGGTCTCGCCGCCTCGTGCGTGGCGCGACGCTCACCACCGACGATCTGATCTGGCCGATTTTCGTGATCGAAGGCGAGCGCGTCCGCTCTACGGTCGCGGCGATGCCCGGCGTCGAGCGTCTGTCGATAGACCTCGCGGTCAGCGCCGCGGAAGAGGCAGCTTCGCTCGGCATCCCCGCGATCGCGCTCTTCCCTTACACAGAGGCCGCGCTCCGCGACGAGGAGGCAAGTGAGGCGCTCAATCCCGGCAATCTCGTCTGCCGCGCCGTGCGCGCGATTAAAGCAAAGGTGCCCGACATTGGCATCATCTGCGACGTTGCGCTCGATCCTTATACCAGCCACGGCCATGACGGGCTCTTGATCGATGGAGAGATCGACAACGACCGCACCATCGAGGTCTTGATCGCCCAGGCCATCGTTCAGGCAGAGGCCGGCTGCGATATTCTTGCGCCATCGGACATGATGGACGGACGGATCGGCGCGATCAGGGCCGCGCTCGAGGAGGCTGGCTTCACCAACACCCAGCTCCTCGCCTATGCGGCGAAATATTCCTCGGCTTTCTACGGACCGTTCCGCGACGCGGTCGGCTCGGGCGTGCGGCTCCGCGGCGACAAGCTCACTTATCAGATGGATCCTGCCAATGGCGCGGAAGCCTTGCGCGAGGTCGCGCTCGACATCACCGAGGGCGCGGACATGGTCATGGTCAAGCCGGGGCTTGCCTATCTCGACATTGTGTGGCGGGTGAAGACGGCCTTCAACGTGCCGACCTTCGTCTACCAGACCTCAGGTGAGTATTCGATGCTTGCGGCAGCGGCCGATCGCGGCTGGCTCGACCGCAACCGCGTCATCCTCGAAAGCCTGATCGCCTGCAAACGCGCTGGCGCCGACGCGGTGTTCACCTATTTCGCGCTCGAAGCCGCGAAGCTCCTCAAGGCGGGCTGACGGGGGGCAGCGGCTCTCTACAGCGCCGCTAGTCCGTCGTCTTCCAATTGCGCATAATCAGAACGCCGCTGGTCGCCAGTCCTTCGGCCTTAACCGAATGGCCGACGAGCTTGTCCAGCGTCGGGTCCGCGAATGGATTGCCCGCCTCGCGTTGCAGGACGTACTTCTTGCCTGAAGGCATAATGAGAACGACGGCCTTGCGCTCGCTCTTCGAGCCCGGCGCCACCACTTCGTGCCTAACCTCACCTTCAACGGTGATGGTCTTGGCGTCCATTTCACCGACTTACGGTTTCACTGACCTTAGTAATTCCATCTCCCACGATGTGGGCAACAAGGTGTCGGATCGCGACGATCTCTGACGGAGCCTCGATGGTGCGCGACATTACCACCACATGCTCATCGGCGTCGCCCAGCGCCTTCATTGCCTTGCGATAGTTCGCCGGCCCCTTGACCGTGAAGACCTCCATCTTGCTCCCG
>DASSLP010000146.1:0-15937 GCA_035689365.1 Methyloceanibacter sp. | reverse complement strand
TCTTCCATCTGAATGTGTCTGAATGTGTCTGAAAGCGTCTAAAGCTTGGTCACAAATCCGCGCCGACATTGCGTATATTTAATTTTTGCGATCTTGTGCCACGGCGCGCCGAGCGACACCATTTCAGCGTCTACATTGTCTGGTAATGAGCCCTAAGAAGCGCTCTCAATGTCTCGCAGTTTAAGGCAGCACGAAGCAATGGGGGAGTTGCACGAGCCGTCAGTTGCCGAGTCGCCCATGCACGAGCGCATCGGCGATAACGAAGCTTTCGAGCCGTCCGATCCCTCAACGCCCGCGGAAGAGGTTCACGTCGCTCCTGAGAAGCGGCGCAAACAGCGCGGCTTCGTCTGGCTGCTTGGCGTCGCCGCTTTTATGGTGGGCATAGCCTTCGTCGTCGTCCAGAAGCCGGTGGAGCAAACCGCCAACGCCCCGGCGAAGCAGCAGCAAGCGCCTCCCGTTCCAGTGACGGTTGCCGAGGTGGGCCAGCATGACGTGCCCTTCTATCTCGACGGCCTCGGCACGGTCCAGGCCTCCAACACCGTCGCGGTTCACAGCCAGGTCGACGGCAAGCTGCAAAGCGTCAACTTCGTCGAAGGCCAGCGAGTAAAGGCCGGCGATGTTCTCGCCATCGTCGACCCGCGGCCATTCCAGGCGGCGCTCGACCAGGCCAAGGCGAAAAAGGCGCAGGACGAAGCGCAGCTCGTGTCGGACGCCAAAGACCTCGCGCGCTTCCAGGACCTCATGAAGAAAGGCGCCGGCACAGCGCAATCTGTGGATCAGCAGCAGGCGAAGGTCGATGCGCTAAACGCGACGATTGCGGCTGACCAAGCTGGCATCGAGAATGCCGAGACGCAGCTGAGCTATGCGACCATTACCGCTCCGACCAATGGACGCGTCGGATTCCGCCAGGTCGATGCCGGCAACATCGTGCACGCCGGGGATCAGACTCCCATCACCGTGCTGACCGATCTTTCTCCGACCATGGTCATTTTTACCCTGCCGCAGCGCAATCTGCCTGCGGTGCAGGAAGCCATGGCCAAAAGCGAGGTGCAGGTCACGGCGCTCGACCAGGATTACACGCACGAGCTCGGCCAGGGGAAGCTGCTCCTGATCGACAACCAGATCGACCAGGCCACCAGCACGATCAGGCTCAAGGCTTCGTTTCCCAACGAGGACGAGCGCTTATGGCCCGGCGAATTCATACACGCTCGCGTTCTGATCGACACCTTGAAGGATGCGGTGACCATCCCTTCGGCGGCGGTGCAGCGAAACTCGCAAGGTCTGTTCGCCTGGGTCATCAAGCCTGACAACACGGCGGAGAACCGGCCGATCATCGGCGGCCCTACCTACAAGGACATGACGGTGGTGAAGAGCGGGCTCAAGCCAGGTGAGCAGGTCGTGGTCAGCGGCCAGTATCGCTTGAAGCCGGGCGCCAAGGTTCAGCCGACGCCGATGCAAGAGCCTCCGGTGCAGACGAGCGCGCAATGAATATCTCGGCGCCGTTCATCCACCGCCCGGTCGCGACGTCCCTCTTGATGGTCGCGGTGGCCTTCGCAGGCCTCGTGGCATACCCGCTGCTTCCGGTGGCGCCTCTTCCCAAGGTGGATTTCCCGACCATCAGCGTCTCGGCCTCGCTGCCAGGGGCAAGCCCGGAGACCATGGCCTCTGCCGTGGCGCAACCGCTCGAGCGTCAATTCTCGCTGATTGCCGGCGTGACGCAGATGACCTCGACCAGCACGCTCGGGGCGACCTCGATCAACTTGCAGTTTCAACTGAACCGCGACATCGATGCCGCAGCTCAGGACGTGCAGGCCGCGATCGCCGCTGCTGGACGCCAGCTCCCCACCAATCTTCCGTCGCCGCCGACCTACCGCAAGGTCAATCCCGCCGATTCGCCGGTCCTAGTCATGGGCGTGCATTCGGACTCTCTGCCGCTCACCGAGGTCGACGACTATGCCGACACCATCCTCGCCCAGCAGATGTCGCAGATCGAGGGCGTGTCTCAGGTCACGATCGGCGGAGAGCAGAAGCCGGCAGTGAGGGTACAGGTTGACCCCGCCAAGCTCGCGGCAAAGAATCTGACGCTCGAGGACATCCGCGGCGTTCTTGCCGCCACCACAACCAATGCCGCCAAAGGCACGCTTTACAGCGATCTTCGCAGCTTCACCCTCGCCGCCA
The DNA here is from genome assembly GCA_035689365.1 of Methyloceanibacter sp. Lineage (GTDB taxonomy): Bacteria > Pseudomonadota > Alphaproteobacteria > Rhizobiales > Methyloligellaceae > Methyloceanibacter. The sequence continues at coordinate 13,759 of DASSLP010000146.1, read as the reverse complement.
ACGACCAGCTGTCAGAGGCCTCTGATTACAACAACGTGATCGTCGCTTATCGCAACGGTGCTGCGGTTAGGGTCAAGGATGTCGGCCAGGCGATTGACGGGCCGGAGAATCTCTACACCGGCGCCTGGGACAACAACAACCGCGCGATCCTGCTGGTGGTGTTCAAACAGCCGGGCGCCAATGTCATCGAGACTGTGGACCGGGTGAAGCAGGCCCTGCCTCATCTCCAGGCGGCGATGCCACCCGCTATCAGCGTCGACATTCTCTCCGATCGCACCGAAACTATTCGCGCCTCTGTCGACGACGTCCAATTCACCTTGGGCTTGACCATCGCGCTCGTCGTTCTCGTCATCCTTCTCTTCCTGCGCAATCTGCGGGTGACCTTGATTCCGTCGATGGTCGTGCCGCTGTCGCTCCTCGGTGCGCTCGCGGTCATGTACCTCTGTGGCTTCAGCCTCGACAACATCTCGCTGATGGCCTTAACCATCTCGGTGGGCTTCGTGGTCGACGACGCCATCGTGGTGGTGGAGAACACCTACCGCCATATCGAGGACGGCATGAAGCCGCTCGATGCTGCACTCAAGGGCTCACGCGAGATCGGCTTCACAGTGCTGTCGATCAGCATTTCGCTGGTCGCCGTGTTCATCCCGCTTCTTCTGATGGGCGGCATCGTCGGGCGGCTGTTCCGTGAATTCTCCATCACCGTAACGGCAGCCATCGCCGTATCGACCTTTGTGTCGTTGGTGCTTACGCCGATGTTATGCGCGCGTTTCCTGCATCACGACACGACGAAGCACGGGCTTATCTGGCGAGCCATCGAGGATGGATTCGATGAAATGCTCGCCCTCTATCGGCGCACGCTCGACGTCGTACTGCGCCACCCGCTGATCACGCTCATTGTGTTCTTCGCCACCATGGCGCTCAGCGTGCACCTCTACGTCATTATTCCGAAGGGCTTCTTCCCGATACAGGACACCGGCCTGATCACGGGATTCGCCGAAGCCGGGCAGGATATCTCGCCGCAGGAGATGGCGCGGCTCATGGTGCGGCTCGGCGAAGTGCTGGGGAAGGACCCCGATATAGCCGCGGTCGGCGCGGCCATGGGCAGCACGGGTAGCGCACAGACCGCCAATACCGGCCGGTTCTTCATCGGGCTAAAGCCACGCGACCAGCGGACCACGAACGCGAGCGCCATCATCGATCGGCTCAGGCCTCAGCTTGCCGAGATCGAAGGCGTCAAACTCACGCTTCAACCCTCGCAGGACATCACCGTCGGCGGGCGCATCGGCCGCGGCCAATTCCAATACACGCTGCAAGATGCCGATATCGGCGAGCTCAGCGAATGGGCGCCGAGAGTCCTTGCCAAGCTCCAAACTCTCCCCGAGCTCGCCGATGCGACCAGCGACCAGCAGGGCAACGCACCGCAGCTCATGGTCAGCATCAACCGCGACCAGGCCTCGCGCTTCGGCATTCAGCCTGAGGTGATCGACGCCACGCTCAACGACGCCTTTGGCCAGCGGCAAGTGGCGCAGTACTACACGCAGACCAACACCTATCACGTGATCTTGGAAGTGCCCTCGGCGATGCAGGGAGACCCCAACACGCTCGACCGCATCTATCTCAAGTCGCCATTGAACGGCGCGTCAGTCCCAATTTCGACGCTGGTCACTATCGACAACACCCAGGTCGGACCATTGTCGGTCTCGCATCAGGGGCAGTTCCCGGCGGTGACCCTCTCGTTCAATCTGCCGCCGGGCGTGGCTCTCGGCCAGGCCATCGACGCCATCCAGAAGGCTGTCGCAGATATGGGCGCTCCGGTGACGCTGGTCGGCAGCTTCCAGGGCAATGCCCAAGCCTTCCAGGACTCGCTTGCCAACGAGCCGGTGCTGATCGGAGCGGCCCTGATCGTGGTCTATCTGATCCTCGGCATGCTCTATGAGAGCTACATCCACCCGCTCACCATCCTGTCGACGCTTCCCTCTGCCGGCGTGGGCGCGCTGCTCGCGCTCATGCTTGGAGGCTTCGACCTGTCGGTGATCGGCATCATCGGCATCATCTTGCTGATCGGTATCGTCAAAAAGAACGGCATCATGCTGGTCGACTTCGCGATTGCGCGCGAGCGCGAGGGCGCGGACCATCTGACTGCAATCCGCGAGGCCTGTCTGTTGCGCTTCCGCCCGATCCTGATGACGACGGCGGCGGCGATGCTTGGCGGAGTGCCGTTGATGCTAGGCCATGGCGCTGGCTCGGAGCTCCGCCAGCCGCTCGGCTATGCCATGGTCGGCGGGCTTGCGCTTTCGCAGCTCCTCACGCTCTACACGACACCGATCGTCTATCTCTATCTCGGCCGGCTTCAGTCCTGGCTTAAGGGTGACAAGGCCAGGGGGCGCAAGGGAGCGCGCGCGCCAGCACCGGCGGAGTAAGCCCCCCTGTTCAGTCCGCTGCGAGCGCGCTGTGGATCTGCGCCACCACTGCGGCACCTTCGCCGACGGCAGCCGCGACGCGCTTGGTAGAGCCCGCCCGCACATCGCCGATGGCGAAAACGCCGGGTCTGCTCGTTTCTAGCGGAAGGGGAGGTCGGCCGATCGAACCGTTGCCGTCGGCAAATTTGCTCCCGGTGATGACGAAGCCCTTGCCGTCGACCTGCACGCATTGCTCGAGCCAATTTGCGTTAGGGTCGGCGCCGATAAACAAAAAGATATGCCGCAATGAGCAGGTGTGGGTCTCGCCGGTGGTCTTGCAGCGGAAGATCGCTCCGGTCAGCCCGGTCACTTGGTCGCCCAAGAGATCCACGATTTCGGTCCTGGTGTGGAGCTCGACATTGGGCAGCGCCTCGATGCGGTCGATGAGGTAACGCGACATGGTGGCCTCAAGGCCCTCGCCGCGCACCACGAGATGCAGCTGCTTGACCTTCGGCGCGAGGAATACCGTGGCCTGTCCCGCAGAGTTGCCACCCCCGATCAGCGCGACCTCCTCGCCTTCGCAGAGCTTGGCCTCGACCGGCGAGGCCCAATAGGAAATGCCTGCGCCCTCGAACATGCCGAGATTGGCGATCGGAGGGCGTCGGTAACGCGCGCCCGAGGCGATGACCACGGTCCGCGCGCGCACTTTGGCGCCGGAAGAAAGCTCGATCGTGAACAACTCGCCAGGGTGCCCATCGCCGCAATCGAGCTTGGTCACTTCGAGCGGGATGGCGATCTCGACACCAAATTTGAGCGCCTGGTTGAAGGCGCGGCCGGCGAGGGCCATCCCAGAGATACCGGTGGGGAAGCCGAGATAATTCTCGATGCGCGCAGAGGCGCCGGCCTGACCGCCGAATGACTTCTGGTCGAGCACGATCACCGACAAGCCTTCGGATCCCGCATACACGGCGGTCGCAAGCCCCGCAGGTCCGGCTCCCACCACCGCAACGTCGTAGATCTTGTCTGGGTCGAGGTCTGGCGTGAGGCCGAGACAAATTCCGGCCTCGGCATCGGTAGGCCGCTTCAGCACAGTGCCGTTGGGGCAGAGCATGATCGGCAGTTCCTCGGGAAGAACGCCGAAGCGTTCCATGACCGTGCGGCCTTCTTCGCCGTCGGCACTGAGCACGGTGTAGGGATAGCCGTTGCGGCGCAGCAACGTTTCCAGGCGATTGAGGTCTGAGTTTCCTGGTCGGCCGACCAGTACAGACCCCGCGTTGCCGTCCTGGATGAGTCCGACGCGCCTTAGAATGTAGGCGCGCATCAGGATCTCGCCGATCTCGGCGGACCCGATCATCAAGGCGCGCACATGAGACGCATCGAAGGGCAATGCGCAGCAGCCTTCGGGGCCGGCGCGCCCGCGGGCCAGCGTCTCGCGCCCGGCAAGCTGGCTCACCTCGCCAGAGAATTGGCCGGCATGATGGGTTGTGATCGGCAACTCGCGTCCGAGCGCATTACTGCGGACCACGTCGATCGTGCCTTTGAGCACGAGCCAGGCCGGAGCGTTGCGCTCGCCGATGTCGAACACGGTCTCGCCAGGCTCGAAATGGCGCGGAGGGCTGCTCGCGAAACGTTTGGCGGTCTCGATCTGGCCGGCGTCAAAGGTCGGAAACATCTGATCAAAGCGGGTCTCGATAATGCTCATGGCCAATTCTCAGGGATGACGGTTTGCCCGATTTTAGCCTGCCTAGGAGACTTTGGCACAACCCTGCGGCGAGAGCGCCCCAGCCTTAAAGGGCGAGCTCGCTCAGGGAGGGATGATCCTTGGGCCGTGGCCCAAGCGGCCAGTGATACTTGCGATCGTTCTCAGCGATGGGAAGGTCGTTGATGCTAGCGATACGCCGACGCATCAGACCGTTCTCCGCGAACTCCCAGTTCTCGTTGCCGTAGCTCCTGAACCAGTTTCCGCTATCGTCATGCCACTCATAGGCGAAGCGCACGGCGATACGGTTGTCGCGGAAGGTCCACAGCTCCTTGATCAGACGGTAATCGAGCTCGCGGTTCCACTTGCGCGTAAGGAAGGCAACGATCTCATCGCGGCCATGCAGGAACTCCGCGCGGTTCCGCCACGCGCTGTCTTGGGTATAAGCGAGCGCGACCGTCTGGGGCTGCCTCGTGTTCCAGGCGTCTTCTGCCTTGCGAACCTTCTCGATCGCTGTCTCGAGGGTGAAAGGCGGAAAAGGCGGGCGTTCCTCACTCATGGTTCGGCTCACACGATGGACTTGGCATAGAGGTCAGTGCGGCGGTCGCGGAAAAAGCCCCATTCGGCGCGGTACTTTGCGATCGCGTCCAAGTCGAAGCGATGCACTAGCACGCCTTCGTCCGCCTCTCCGAAGCTTGCGACGAGCTCGCCTAGATGATCGGCAATGAACGAGTGGCCGTAATAGCTTTGCCTCACCCCGTCGTTGTCCTCGACGCCGATCCGGTTCGCGGCCACGAGAGGCACGGCATTGGCGACCGCATGGCCCTGCATCACTCGCTGCCATTGTCTGTGCGTGTCGAGCAAAGGATCGTAGGGCTCTGAGCCGATGGCCGTGGGGTAGAGCAGGACATCGGCCCCCTGAAGTACCATGGCGCGCGCGCTTTCCGGATACCATTGGTCCCAGCAGATGCCGACGCCAATCGTCCCAGCGCGTGTGTTCCATGCCTTGAATCCGGTATCGCCGGGGCGGAAGTAATATTTCTCCTGATAGCCGGGGCCGTCGGGGATGTGGCTCTTGCGATAGACGCCAAGGACTCTGCCATCGGCGTCGGCGATCGCGACGCTGTTGTAATAACGCGGGCCGTCCTTCTCGAAGAAGGAGATGGGAATGACGACCTTAAGCTCCTTGGCGAGGGCCCTCAGCGCCAACACGCAAGGATGCTCGGCCGCAGGATAGGCAGTCGCGAACCATTTGGGGTCCTGCCGCGTCGGGAAATAGATGCCTTGGAACAGCTCGGACGGCAGGATCACGTCCGCGCCGCGCTTAACTGCCTCGCGGACGAAGCGTTCAGTCTTGGCGATGTTCGCCTTCATGTCGTGGCCATAGGAGGTCTGAATGGCCGCGACCGTGATCGTGCGCCCCGCCATCACGCCGGCTCCTCTCGCGTGATGCAGTGAAACGAGCCGCCGCCCACATCGCCCGAACCGAGCAGGCCGCGGGATGGCAGCCCTATTACCTTGCGGCCGGGGAACAGCGCCTGCAAAGCCTCGATTGCAGCCTCGTCACTTGGCGTCCCATAGACGGGAACGACCACCACGCCGTTGGCAATGACGAAGTTCATATGCGAGGCGAGCGCTGCTTCGCCCATGTCGTCAAGAACGAGGCCCGGGCTCGGGATTCGAGTAATGTGGAGCTTGCGGCCGCGTGCGTCAGTCGCGTGATTCAGAGCCCGCGCGACCGCATCCAGAGTTTCTCTGTTGGGATCGTCGGCGCCGGAGGGCGACTGGCACACGACGTGGCCAGGAGCGACGAAGCGGGCGACATTATCGATGTGACCATCGGTGTGGTCGTTCTTGAGGCCCGCATCAAGCCAGATGATCTTCTCCGCGCCTAAGGCATGTCGAAGGGCGGTCTCGGCGTCCTGTTCGGTCCAGCCATTGCGGTTGGTGTTGAGCAGGACTTCGCGCGTGGTAAGGATCGTGCCCTCGCCATCATGCTCAATCGCGCCTCCTTCCAGCACGAAGCCGAACCTCCGCATTGGCGTGCGAGCGAGCCGGGCGATATCGTCGCCCACGCTGTCGTCGCCGGGAAGGTCGAACTTTCCTCCCCAGCCGTTGAACTTGAATCTGAACGCAACGGCGTCTTCTTGCGTGCGCGCAAAAATAGGTCCGGTGTCGCGGAGCCAGATGTCTCCGTATTTCGCCGGCACGATCTCGGCACTGTCGCCTAGGCTCGCGCGGGCCGATGTTTCAGCCTCAACGCCATTTACCAGCAGTCTCACCCTGTTCATCGGAGCAAGCGCGCGCACCAGCGCCGCCACGTCTCGGCGTGGCGCTTCCAAGTCTCCATTCCACTGCTCTGGATCCGCAGGCCAGGCGGTCCAGATCGCCTTTTGTGGTGCCCATTCGGCAGGGACGGCGATCGCTTGCTCGGCAACGGTATCTCTCATGGCGCTTAGGTATAGAGAGTGTCGGAAGGCGCAAGATGAATCTAATGCGCAGCCCGCTGTAGCCTCGCGCTTTCAGCTCGCTCCGTCTTCTCGCCCTTGACCACGATGCGCTCAGGCTCGAGCAGGCGAAGCCGTCCGTCAGGCCCTATCGCCAAGCTATGGATATAGAAGGCAGTATCGACGTCGTCGGTCACGCCCATCACGGGGGAGGGCGCAGAAATGATGGGGAAGCCGGCGCACTCGCCCATCCAGTCGATGTGGCGGTGTCCGTGCATAAAGACGGCGTACCCGGCCAGAGGCTTGAGTTGCCGCAACACCCAATTGCCGTTGATCAGCGCAGTGCCGATGCGCTCAGACAAGGCTTTGACCGCCCAGGGATATTCCATGAGGTGATGGTGCAGCCCAATCAGCCAGCAGGCCTCCGGATATTGCTCCTGGACGATGTTGAAGGCCTCGATCTGCTCGGCCGAGATCATGCCGAGCGCATTGGTGAAGGAGAAATGCGTGTCGGCATTGGAATCGAACAGGACGATGCCGAGTCCGTCCGGCTTGTCGGGCGGCACTACCATGGGAAAGATCTTGGCCCATAGGTCAGGCAACTCGGTGGAGAAGCGAGGACGCGCGGAATTGGCGAACCTCTCGATCTCCTTGCGGTGAGGCTTAATGACTTCAGCGAGTGTCTTGCCGAGGCGGCGCCTCTCGCGATCGACCACTCGCACCCGCGCGCCCTGGACGGCGTCCATGGCTGACATGGTGCGCAGCTCCCGCAGCCTTCGATTCGGACTCATGGGCAGGTCCATGCGGGCAGGGTTGGCGCGATCGACGATGTTGAGATCGTGGTTGCCGGGCAGCATCAGGACCAGCTTGGCGAGCTTCGGATGACTTGCGAGGCCGTCGAGAAACTCGGCCCATTCGGAGGAAATCTCGGCATCGGTCATGTCGCCGGTGAGCATAATGTGATCCAGCGGCTCGCTCGCATGGATCGCATCGAGCTGCCTGAGCAGGCGCTTGAAGCGCTCATTGCCGCGCGGGCCCAATCTCCCGCTCTCGAGACGGAAGCCATAGCGCTCGCCGACCACATGAACATCGGACAAATGCACGACACGCCAGCGGCGGCCAACATCCGGCGCGGTCTGAAACCTGACCAGCGTACGCGGCTGATCCATCGCGGCATCGGCGAAGCCCCAGACCAGCGCCGCCATACCAAGATAGGAAGCGACGATCACCACGCTATTGGCAAAAGCGGCTGAGGCCACGCGGCTCCAGGAGTTCAGCTCCGAGATATCGCCGAAGAGATGAACCCTGGGCCACACCCACAGCACGACGAGTGCTGCTATGACAAAAACCAAAACACCGGCTACGGCCGCGGCCGCCGCCCGCACTTTGCCCCTTCTGACATCGCCAAGGCGGCGCGCGAAGAGCTGCTCGGCGACTTGACGCAGCGCTTCGCGGCAGGCTGCATAGGGTCGCCTTCTACGAGAAGGTGGCGGATAATGAAAACGCAGTGCCAGAGCTGCGCGTGTTGTCCGCCCGTAAAGCCAACTGGCTTCGCATTCTAGCCAGACTTCAAGTTACGGGACTTCAAGCTCGCCCAAATCCAAGTAACTCCCCAACCTCAATCGACCGCGAAGCACTGCTCTTTTCGCCGAAGAGACTGGCTGCAGCGCGAACAAACAATAATGTTACAGGTTACCAGAAGCGTTTGTCGGTGATCTCTTTCCAGCAACCCCTCAGAACTAAACAGCAAAATGTGGTCCATCGCGTCGGTCTGCTGTTCCGTAGCCAGCTACGATCCACCCGCGCCTTGGGTTAGTCGAAACCACCGCCACCGAGCTGCCCAATGTCGTCGGCGGCGTTCTCGCAGTCGCAGGCACCTTTCACTGCCGGGGCTCAATTATTGGGCTGGCCCGCGCTCAACCCGCCGACTTCCGAACGGAAGAGTTTTCATCGATTTTAAGTTCGGCTTCGCTGCCTTCACTCGGCTTGTAGACGAGGTTGAAGATGATCGCCGCAGCCCGGAGCCATTTAGCACGATCCTCAAGAGACCAAATAGAGTCTGGTTTAGGGAGCTTATTCACCAGTGCTTGAACAAGTGGATCTGGCAGTTTGCTAAATTCCGCATCGCTTTGCTCTGCTATGTCGACCAGCGTCAGAATTGGCGGTTCTTCCACTTCGGAGATCTTGGTTATGAGAGAGTTTTTTTCATTGGGGCTAACTTCTACCCTAGTGCGGATGTCCGAGATGTCCATGACTGTGGCCTTCCATTTGGCGGTAGAGAAACGTGCACCTGATGGTATCAGCGGAGCACACGCCCAGCTGTCTTCGTCATGGCTCTTATTTCCGCAACCATTCGATGCCAACTTGCCTTTTTGGCAAAAGCCGATCGTGTTTGTGCCGGCAATTCCTTATCCGCGGATGCGTGCTCGTAAGTGGCCGCAATGCGGGAATGCTGTGGTGCTGTGAGAACCATGGCTGATGCGCAATCACTTAATGGATGGCGTGGGCAATGGTGTTACAGCGACAGCTTTGGTGTGGTGAAAGCAGCCCCCAAGAGGGAATAGGATCACCAGCGTCATGGCGACAACTACAACTGCGCGCATTTTGAACCTCCATCGGATGACGCTTGCAAATTGAGCGTGGTCACTATGACCGCCGTTTCTTAATCAAGCAGGGAGATGCGGGGGGTAGCGTTTGCTTAAAACTTGGTTAAAAAGTGCAAGGCTTCCGTGGTGTGATCCACGCAGCAGACCGCCAACCGACCGTTCAGCCACCGTTGTCCCAATGTCCGCTTTAGGTGCGGGTGGTGGTCAATCGGTCAGTTCCGCTTTGTGCCATTTCCGGAAGCGGACGCTCATACTTCCTTAGACAACGACATCAGCCCGCGTGCTGTCGATTATCGCTTTAACCTTGGCCTGCTCGGCCTGAGGCACAGCGAACTTGTCGAGCGTTTGCTGGAGATCATCGAGAAAGGCCTCCCACTCGGGCGCCGTAATCTTAAGATCTTTGTGCGATTCCTTCATGGAGCGGCCGGTGTAGTTTTGCGGTCCACCGGCAGCCCAGCAGAGCATTTCCGTGACGAGATATTTGAAGCCTGCAGGCGCTTGAGGCAAGCGTCTCTCCGCGCGGTAAGGTCCACAGAGCGAAGAAAGGCACCAAGCAAAATTGATTCTCACGGCTTAATCGAACTCGTCGCCGGCTTCCTTGTGCTCGCGTGGGTTGCCAGGAGGCGACGAAGGTCGGATTCATGCTAATGGGAGAATTGGTCAACGCACCCCCCTGCGGTTGCGTAGGCAAGTCGTGGCGGTCTGGGGCCGCTGCATCCGACCGCCGCGCGTACTACAGCAGTCTGAATGGATATTGGCCATATGTTGGACACACGCCGTATAATGGCAGAAACCGGCCGTATTTATCGCTGTGAGGAAAACGTAAATGCGGCCGCGACGGGATGGCGCTACAAAAAACCCGGCCGCGGTGTCTAAACAGAGCGTTAACGCTATGGACGAGAAGTCGGCGAAGCCAACCGCTCACATCAAGGATTTCACCGAGGCCGAAGAGCCCTTCGCGCTGTTCAAATCTTGGCTCACCGAGGCGGAGGCGAGCGAGCCGGCCGATTCAGAGGCGATGGCCGTCGCCACGGTCGACGCCGCGGGCTTGCCTAATGTGCGGATGATTCTGTTGAAGGGGGCCGACGAGCGCGGCTTCGTCTTTTATACCAATTGCGATAGCGCCAAGGGCGTCGAGCTCGCCGGGAATCCGAAAGCCGCCTTGCTGTTTCATTGGAAGAGCCTGGGGCGGCAGATCAGGATCAGAGGGCTCGTCGAGCCTGCCACAACAGCCGAGGCCGACGCCTATTTCGCGACTAGGCACCGCGAGAGCCGTATCGGCGCCTGCGCGTCTGCCCAGTCGAGGCCGCTCTCGAGCCGCGCCGAGCTTGAGGAGGAGGTCGCGCGCCTCACCGAGGCTTTCGGCACAGGTGAAGTGCCGCGTCCGGCCTATTGGCGCGGCTATCGGGTGGTGCCGCTCGAAATGGAATTCTGGAGGAGCGGGGCCTTCAGGCTGCACGACCGGATCGTGTTCAGGCGCACTTTGCCCGGCGCGCCGTGGACCAAGACGCGCCTTTATCCGTGATCAAAGATGAGGCGGGGAAGCACCACAAACCTGCCACGCCGTCGATATACCGCTATAAAGGCACGACCATCTGTCTCTTAGGGACTAAGGGCTTAACCAAAGGGCCGTGACGTGAGCTTGTCGACCGCACGCTATTCGACAGCGCGCTTCGCCGTGAAGGAGGCGCATGAGGCGACCTGGGCGCGCCGCCTTGCGCTGTTCTTCGTGCAGCTCATAGTCTTGACGGTGCTGTTGCACCGCTTCGCCTCGTTAGGCACGCCGGCGGCGATGAACCTGCTCGCCGTGTCGATTGTCGGATTGTTGGTCGCCATCACCATCGCCCTCTTCTCCCTCGTGCGCATCTGGTTCGGCGGGCAGACCGGCGCGGCTCAGGCTTTCGCCGCGATCTTCATCGCCATGCTCGGGCTTGCCGTGCCGCTCTACTACCTCTCTAAGGCGGCCACACTGCCGCAGCTCAACGACATCGAGACCTCACCCGAGGAGCCGCTCGAGTTCAAGGCGCTGGTGAGCCAGCGTCCGGCCGACGCCAACCCCATCAAGGATCCCGACGAGACCGCGATCGACAAGCAAGAGCAGGCCTATCCCGACATCGAGCCCATGGTGCTTGAGCGCTCGGCGCCGGAAGTGTTCAGCCTGGTGCATGAGGCGGTCGACCATCTTGGCTGGAACATCGTCGACAGCGAGGCTCCGGGCGAGAGCGGTATCGGCCGCATCGAGGCCACCAACCGGACCCTCATCATGGGCTTCACCGACGATGTGGTGATACAGATCAAAGGCGACGACGCGCACTCGCAAATCGACGTCCGCTCGGTATCGCGCTACGGCCGGCACGATCTCGGGCGCAATGCCTCCCGCATACGCAAGTTGTTTGCCGAAGTGAGCGCGGCGCTTGAGAAGGGCGAGAAGACGGTGCTGGAGCAAGCCGAGCCGAAGGATAAGGACGCGGCGTCCGGCAAAGCTGCCGCGACCAAGAAGCGCGCTAAGCGGGGCGTAGATAAAAGGCGCTCGACAAGTCAGCCTGCCCCTCAGCCGAGACTAACTCCCGATTGATGAGGTGCTCGAGATGGGCGAGCACTGAGAGGGCGGCGGCCTCTTTCAGCTCAGTGTCAAGCGCGCCGTACAATCTACCGACAATCCGCGGGATGGTGTTCACGCCTTCTTCGAGGCAGGCAAGGATGGTCTGCTCCCGCCATTTGCGGTGCATGATATAGGCCTTGACCACGCGTTGCGGCGTCTGGACGCGGCCGCCATGTCCCGGCAGGAACATCTTGTCGTGGCGTTGCATCAGCCGTTCGAGCGAGGCGAGAAAGTCCGCCATGTTCCCTTCCGGCGGCGCGATCACCGTGGTGTTCCAGCCCATAACATGGTCGCCGGTGAAAACCATGCGTTTGCCGACAAGCGCGAAACAGAGATGGTCCGGCGCGTGCCCCGGCATGTGCAGCACATCGAGGGCAAAGCCTTTACCCTTAATCGTATCGCCGTCGCCCAGCCTGCGGTCGGGCACGAAGGCTCGATCGACAAAGCTGTCGCCGAGACCGGGCGCGCCTGCGCCTCGGGGCGTTCCGGTCGGCCCGAAGGCGCCGATCTCTCCGCCGAGAAGCGCCTGCAATGCACGCGCGCCGTCGCAATGATCGTGATGGCTGTGAGTGATGAGGATGTGGGTGAGGCGTTCGCCTCTGATTGCTGCGGCGATCGCCTTCAGATGGCGCTCGTCGGCGGGACCCGGATCGATGACGGCGACCTTGCCGTTACCTACGACATAAGTATTGGTGCCGAGAAAGGTGTAGGGCCCTGGATTGTTGGCGACGATGCGCCGGATGCCGGGCACGACCTCCTGGGGCACGCCGTAGTCGACGTCAACGCTGCGATTGAAGGCAAGCTCCGCCGACATGGTCTTGCTGAGATGTTGGCCTTCCCGAGAACCTGAGCCTTATTCTAGCGGAGCGCGCGGGCGGTGGCAGTGTCGCCTTCTTTGCAGCGTTAACTCTCGCATCGCTTTTTGCGCAAAATGTGTCCTGCGGCAATGGGTTGGCCGCTCCGTGTAAGGCGTGCACAAAAAGCGAAGCAGGCAAGCAAATCGCGAAGGAATGGTCGGAGTGGGGAGATTCGAACTCCCGACCCCCTGCTCCCGAAGCAGGTGCGCTACCAGGCTGCGCTACACTCCGCTGGCTGAAGAGCCTGGTATATAGACGGCCAGGCAAAAGCCGGCAAGAAAGCAAGGGCGGGGGCTCTTAGCGCGCGTTGCTCGGGGAGCGCGATGCTGGTAGGAGGGCATCTGCTTACCATATCTATGGGGAGCATCTGCCGCCCGCGAGTCCTGACGCAGATGGAGGGCGGCTTTCCAAGAGACGAGCGGATTGGGGCGTGGCCAAGCGGTAAGGCAACGGGTTTTGGTCCCGTGATCCTAGGTTCGAATCCTAGCGCCCCAGCCACCATAAGTTATTGATATTGATTTACTTTTTATCTCTAGCGAGACCGTCGAATTCCTCGCGAATTCCCGCCTAATTTCGGTCCCTCCGATTCGGTTTCAAGCGGCAGAGACACTTCTTCGGCGAATTTGGCTGCGTCCGGACGCGAAAGTCTCTCGGGCGGCAGTTGGGGGTCAACGTTCAGCTTCCCGGTGAGCGCTGTATCACCGCGCGAGAGCAGGCAGGCGCTGCAGATTAGCGCCGCTCATTGGTGATGAAATCCCAGCAGCTTGCGCTGTTCGGTCCAGCCTATTGGGATCTGGAGCGCGAGGCGCATCAGCTTCTTTGCGGTGAGTTGCGGCCGCTTCTTGCCGTTGACGATGGCGGTTACAATGTCGGGCGCCATCAAGGGCAGACGCAACAGCCGGGAGATGTAGCCAGGAGTGACACGCTCCTGGCTGGCGATAGCGTGCAGGGTCAGGTCAGTGGTCTGCATCAGGCGCGCATGGATATCGTGTGCGCAAGCGATAATTCTTAGCAGGCCAGGATCAGCTAACGTCTGGTCGTTAGCGTTCTCCACCAGCATTCGCATCTCACGGCCGACGCGCTGCAGGCGTGCTTTCACCTTCAGAGTCAGAGTGTCCTCGGACTCCTTGTCAGATTTGCGTCCTT
>DASSLP010000145.1:0-2936 GCA_035689365.1 Methyloceanibacter sp. | reverse complement strand
GATCATCGGCAGAGCCTTCGAAGCGGCCCTTGGCCTTGGCTTCGGCGAGTGCAGCGCGGCTCATGACTTTATAGACGGTCCCAACCATGTGCTCTGCTTTAGCGCTTAGAGCTGAAGCTGAACAGGCAACTCGGGGGACAGGAGGCGGTAATTTTGACCGACGTCAGCCCTGTCTCGTTTGAAATTCAGGGACCGCATGCCAGCGGTGGGGTGTTAGGCTGACGCTTGTTAGGGAGGGCAACATCATGAAGAAGCCATTCACATCGGTAACTGTTGTCGTTCTTGCTGTGGTGGCCATCGCGCACGCACTGCGGTTGATTTTCGGCCTCTCCGTCACCCTTGGTGGTGCTGAGGTTCCCATGTGGGTAAGCGCGGTCGCCTTGGTGTTGGCGGCCGCGCTGGCGATTGGGACCTGGCGAGTAAGTCTCTAAGCACCGTTGATGTCCAAGCAAAAATAAGCGATAATTCCTATTATTAGGTATAAATTCCCGATTCGCGGCTGCCCGTGAACAGGCTCACCCATGCACGCGTTTGGACGGCAATAGACGCGCTTGCGCGCCGCTATGGCCTCTCGCCTTCCGGCCTCGCCAAACGCGCCGGGCTTGACCCCACATCTTTTAACAAATCGAAACGCATCACCGGCGAAGGCCGGCCACGCTGGCCGACCACCGAGAGCATCGCCAAGGTGCTAGAGGCAACCGGCGCGAGCTTCGAGGATTTCACCGCGCTTGTCACCTCGGAGGCGCGCGGACGCCGCGGCATGGCCCAGCCCATCCCGCTGATTGGCCTAACCCAGGCTGGAGCGGGCGGCTTCTTCGACGATGGCGGTTTTCCGGTCGGCCAGGGCTGGGACCAGATCCGCTTCCCGCGCGTGGATGACGAGAATGCTTACGCGCTCGAGGTCACGGGCGACTCGATGCAGCCGCTCTACCGCGACGGAGACATTCTCATCGTCTCGCCGAATTCAGCGGCCCGCAAAGGCGACCGCGTAGTGCTGCGCACGATCAACGGCGAGGCGATGGCGAAGATTCTGGTCCGGCGCACTGCCAAGACGATCGAGCTCGCCTCGTTCAACCCAGCCCATCCCAACCTCGTCTTTCCGGTGGACCGGGTCGATTGGATGGCCCGGATCGTCTGGGCGAGCCAGTAGCAAGATCGGGATTGGCAGGCCCCAAAATCCCCCGATTTGTGGCTTCTAGTTTTCGGACTTCTGGGGCCCGTCATGGAGCTTGCTTCCCGTATCGTCTCAGTCCTGCTCGGCCTTGTCGTGGCGGTCTTTATCTTATGGCCGGTCACGATACCGGTCGGTTTCGGACAGGCGTGGTGGGCAAGCAAGCAAATGGCAACCCAGCCCACGCCAACTTCGCCTCCGGCAGCGGCAGACCCCGCCGCGACGCCAGCCCTGCCCCCCGCTCAAGTCGCGAGCGCTCCGTCTGAATCGGCACCGCAAGCGGCTGCGGCAAAACCGGAGGAGGGCAAGCATGCTGTGCTCGCGGCCGAGAAGGCTGAGGCTGAGCGCCTCGCTGCCCTCAGCAGCAAGAATGCGAAGGACGCGGCCCTGGCCGCGCCTCCGGTGCCGACCAAGCTCTATTACCGGGTCATGGTGCGCGATGCCGGCACGCTTCAGTCAAGCGGCACGACCATCAGGCTCGCAGGCATCACGGCGCGCGATGCAGATGCAAGCTGCAAGGACAAAAAAGGAAGGAGCTGGCGATGTGGTGCGGCGGGAAGGTCTGCGCTCGCGCATCTCATCCACGGCCGGGCCGTAAGTTGCGAATTGCCCAAGTCGGGCAGGCCGAAGGACTTCCCGGCGCGCTGCAACGTGGCGGGATCCGATCTCTCGACTTGGGTGGTGCGCGAAGGCTGGGCCGTTCCGGCCGATCCACCTGAGCCTGCGCTCGCTGAAGCGGCCGATGCCGCCAAGAAGGACGGCGCCGGGCTGTGGCGCGGAGGCGACGACACCGTGACGCCCGAGGCCAAAGCGCAATAACCATCCGCAGGGCACCTCCTAGCCTCGTCCCTTCCAGCTCGCTAGGAAGGCGATCTCAAATCCGGCTAGAGGTTTCCCATGCGCCGCATCGCAACCGCTCTTGGACTTCTGCTGCTCATGTCAGGGCCGGCATTCGCTCAAAAGGAATTCGAGCCGACAGCAGCCGAGCGCAAGACGATCGGCGACTGCATCGACAAGACTGCCGGAGATTCCGAGCTAGAGCAGATGAGCAAATGCATAGGGCTTGTGGCAGACCCCTGCCCCGACGCGCCCAATGCCAACACCTTCACCATCGTCGCCTGCAATATGCGCGAGCAGAAGATTTGGGATGAGCGGCTGAACGACTGGTACGGCCAAGCGCAGGCGCAGCTCAAGGATGATGCCGCAACGGCCGGCGCACTCAAGGACGCGCAACGCGCCTGGATTCAGTTCCGCGACACGAAATGCGGCTATTGGGAGAAGCGTTACGAGGGCGGCACTTTTGCCTCAGTCGCGGCCGGCAATTGCACACGGATCGAGACCGGACGGCGCCCGCTCGAAATGCGCGCCATCTTCGACGACCTCAATCATTAGCAAAGACGTCCAATCCGAACGGCCACAACTGCGCCGCGCGGCGTATCGCTAATCAGTCTGGCTGCTGCCAGTCATCCTTTCAGACTGACTCTTCGGCGCTTCTCCCTGGCGCGCGCCGTTCTGGAGACCGTCGGCCCTGCCCCTCTCTGCCGATTGCTTGATGGTGTCGTCGGTCTGGCCGAGCGACGGCCGCGCCTCGTCTTTGACGATAACGATGTCCTTATTGCCTAGAGGAATTTGCAGCTCCTTTGGTATCGTCCCTTGGCCTGCGACACCGAGCGACAGGGCTATCGCAGCCCCGCCCGCGATCAAGGTGTTGGCTTGGGTCATTACGATCTCCTTTTGAAGGTCTCCTTTCTATAGCCCCGACTGG
>DASSLP010000144.1:0-30996 GCA_035689365.1 Methyloceanibacter sp. | reverse complement strand
TGTCGGATCGCGACGATCTCTGACGGAGCCTCGATGGTGCGCGACATTACCACCACATGCTCATCGGCGTCGCCCAGCGCCTTCATTGCCTTGCGATAGTTCGCCGGCCCCTTGACCGTGAAGACCTCCATCTTGCTCCCGATCAAAGCGATGAGTTTGTCCGGCTCCTTGGCGTTGGGCACATTAGGAATGCGCCCGACCACGCGAGTAATCTTGAGATAGCGCGACGCCTGGTTCGAGAAGCCGATATCCGAAGCGTAGGGCAAATCGCTGTCGACCGTGTCGTCGAGATCGTTGGGAACCGGGTTATCGAGAACGATGTGAGGAATAACATCGGGTCCATCGAGAAGCACGACGTAGTCCGGTGCGAGCGAAGCGACGATGGCGTCGACGGCTTTCTTGGCTCCTCTTTGATCGGTGGGATTGACGGGTAGCGTCCCGCCGAGCTTGGTCATCGCCGCGGCGTCATCGATAAATATCAGCTTAGATTTGATGTGCCGTTGCGCGTCGGCTGCTATCAGCTTGTCCACGGCGGCCTTAATCGCGGTGAATCCGTTGGTCCGGTATTTCGTCTTTAACGCCTGAGAATTCGACACGATGGCTTGTCTATGTCGGCCATTTCGAACATCCTCCGCGACTTCACCTATTCTCGACGCGAATGTCTGCTCTTGACGCCGGCCCAAGGCCAACGTCGAAAGCTCAGCCCCTAACTGGCGCTGTCCAGCGGTGGAAAAGTGCTACTGACCGCCACAGAGTGCGGACGATGCCGCGTTCCCGGCGAGCAACAAGGTCGTGGTGGCGCCGAAGATGATGACGCCCACTCCGGGAATCATTCGGGCAAGCGGAAGGATGGTCTCCAGGACCGGCTTCACCTGCTTCCACAGTTGGCAAAATTGTCCCGCATCGAACCCATGCGGCTGCGGCGCCGCCTTGATGGCCTTCGCGAGTGCGCTGATGTCGGCTTCAGAAACAGACTCTGGCTTCGCCATGGAACGTCCTCCCTACGCTTGATCTTGCCAAGCACGTGCTGGAGGTTGGACTTCGCTGCACACAACCATAACGGGTACTTTATACACGCACGAGCACTGCGTGTATAGGAGGGCCGCACAATTTGGGAGTGTGGGTTGCTAGTTTGTGACCTTCACGGTCTTGAAGATCACCTTGGCGTCTTTTTGCTTGTCGAAATTGTCGCCCGACAAGCCGAAGCGCCACACACCTTTCGGCGCCTGACCGCGCAGCTCGCGGACCTTGGTGCCGTTGATGAAGAAGGTCACACTGTTGCCGTTGGTTTTGACGCGCAGCACGTTCGACGCGCCTGGTTCCTTCTTGATCGCCGGCGAGTCGACATTGGCTGCCACGGTGCCGAGCCACTTGCCATCCTGCTTGCGCGCGATCCAGAACTTGCCGTTGTTGAGTACGCCGAATTGGAAATAGGTGCGATTGTCCTCGCCCCAGAACAGCAGGCCTGCGCCGAGGATCGGCTGGTCGCCGGTGGGCCACACCGTCTCCGAGCAGATATCCGCGTCGCGCACGGTGTAGGTCACGTTCAGATTTGACTGCATGTCATCAGGCGGCAGTTTGAAGACGAAGGACCCGTCCTTCACCTCGATCGAATCCTTGATCGGCCAGCCGCCAGCATCATCTACGAATTTGTCTTCGAAGATCACTTCCTGGCCTTCGCAGGCGTGCGCCCGCAGCGCGGGTGCGCCCATAAAAACGAGCGCAAACCCAAGCAACAGGACCGATCTTCGCATCGAGGATCCCCGTTAGACTTTCCTCGCCGCCTTTGCCGAAAAACCCTTAACGCGTTGGCCCGCCCTCGGCAACCGGCGCCCTTGTCGCTCCGCCAAGATGGCCGGCCGGCCGCGCTTGTTGGAGCAGGAGACCATCACCATCTAGGGCGCGAGAAATTGTCGCTTGGCCATGATTGGAGACGACATGTCCGACCAACGTACGCTTCCGCCGCACGGCCAAAGCTTCGCCGATCAGCCGCACGCATTCAATCCGGTGACGCAGCCGCAGCTCTTCCACGGCGTGATCGGGAAGCGCACCGTCGCTTTCATTATCGACGCCATCTTGATCCTCATGCTGACGGTCATTGCCTATGTGGTCGTGGCCCTGCTCGGCGTCATCACGCTCGGTCTTGCCTGGCTCTTGTTCGGCCTGGTGTTTCCTGCCGTAGGCCTCGGCTATAACGCACTCACCGTCGGCGGCCCCAAGTCTTCGACGATCGGCCAGCGCATGATGGGGCTCAAGGTCCGCATGTGGTTCGGCGGCAAGGTGACGCCCTTAATCGCGGCCTTCCACGCGCTCCTATTCTGGTTTTCGCTCGTTATCTTCTGCCCGATCCTCTTGTGGGCCTTTTTCGACCCGCGCAAGCGCTGTCTGCACGACATCCTGGCAGGCGTGGTGGTGCTGAACCGGCTCTAGTTCCGAGTCGTTCTAAACTGACCGGGTGAGGAGCGCCTAGCGCTCCTGCCCGATTGCGCGCACGCCCTTCGATCAACTAAGCTTGGACGGGTTCGGATTCGTTTCCGGGCGGTTAGCAGTGACAGAGCATAAGACCAACTTTCCAGAATTTTACATCACCGCGCCGCAGCCCTGTCCCTACCTTCCTGGCCGGCTCGAGCGGAAGCTGTTCACGCATCTCACCCGCGACAAGCCGCGCTTCCTCATCGACAATCTGCTGAAAGGCGGGTTCCGGCGCAGCCAGAACATCGCCTACATGCCGTATTGCGACTCCTGCTCAGCCTGCGTGCCGGTGCGCATCCTGGTCGATGAATTTGTGCCGCGCCGCTCACTCAAGCGCATCGCCCGCATCAATCGCGATCTCGTCCCGACCCGCATGACGCCAGCGCCGAGCTCGGAGCAATATGCATTGTTCCGCTCCTATATCGATGCGCGCCATGCGGATGGCGGCATGGCCGAGATGTCGGTGCTCGACTATTCGCTGATGGTCGAGGACAGCGTAGTCGAGACCTTCGTCACCGAGTACCGGATGAAGCCAGAAGCGAGCGGCGATGGAGGCTCTCCGCTTGTCGCCGTGTCGCTATGCGACCGCCTAAGCGACGGCGTCTCGATGGTGTACAGTTTCTACGACCCTGACCAGTCCCATCGCAGCCTCGGCACCTACATGATCCTCGATCATGTCGACTTCGCCCGCAGCCAAGGCCATCCCTTTGTCTATCTCGGCTATTGGATCGAGGGCTCGCGCAAGATGCGCTACAAGAACCGCTTTGAGCCCCAGGAGCGCCTCACCTCCAAGGGCTGGGTCCGCGCGCCGATTAGTGATCGTTGAAGCGAGGTCCAAACTTCCCTGCCTTGGGGAAACCTTTGGGCGGCAGGCGTCCGGCCTGGGCGCGCTGACCCCACCAATCCCTGAGCTCGGCCGCAGAAAGGGTGAAGCTGCGCTTTGCCGCGTCGAGATAGATCAGGCCTTCCTTCTTGTCGAAGACCTTGGCGTCGGCGAGAGCGCCGTCCTTGTAGCGCTGGAGCCTGACACCTTTGCCGCGCGGCATCTCTGGCAGCTCAATTAGCGGGAACAGCAAGAGTTTCCGGTTCTCGCCGATCACGGCGACGCTGTCGCCGCTGACCGGCGCCACCACGACGGCCTCTTCGCCCTCGCGAACGTTCAGCACTTGCTTGCCCTTCCGCGTCATGGCGAGGACCTCGTCCTCGTTGACGATGAAGCCATGGCCGCCCGACCCGGCAACGAGGAGCTTGCGCCCGGGCTGATGCACGAACAGCTCGACCGCGTCTGCAGCCTCCTCGATATCGATCATCAGGCGGAACGGCTCGCCGTGGCCCCTGCCACCCGGCAGCTTGTCCGCCCCAAGCGAATAGAACCGCCCGTTCGTAGCGAACAAAAGCAGGGTATCGGTGGTCTGTGCTTTGACGAAGCTCTTGAGCTTGTCGCCCTCTTTGAATGCCAGGCTTTCGGGTTCGGTCTGATGGCCGCGGATGGCGCGGATCCATCCCTTCTCGGACAGCACGATGGTGACCGGCTCCTTCTCGATCATCGCCTCGGCGAGGTCGACTTCGACGCCCTCTGGCGCCTCGGCGAAGCTCGTGCGGCGGCGGCCGATCTCGGTCTTCTGACCGAATTGATCCTTCAGCGCCTTGATTTCACCAGCGATCGTCTTCCACTGCTTATCCTTCGAAGCGAGCAGCGACTTCAGCTCCTTGCGCTCCTTGGTGAGGGCCTCGTGCTCGCGCCTGATCTCCATCTCCTCGAGCTTGCGCAGAGCGCGCAGCCGCATGTTGAGGATCGCCTCGGCCTGCACGTCAGTGAGCTTGAATGCCTTCATCAGCGCAGGCTTGGGCTCGTCCTTCTCGCGGATGATTTTGATGACCTTGTCGATGTTGAGATAGACGATGAGATAGCCGTCGAGCACCTCGAGCCGATGGTCGATCTTGGCGAGGCGGAATTTCGAGCGGCGGACCAGCACCGCCTGACGGTGGTCCAGCCACTCGCGCAGCACTTGCCTGAGGCCCAGCACGTTCGGCACCTGGCCGCGGCTCAACACATTCATGTTGAGGGGTACGCGTGTCTCGAGCTCAGTCAGCTTGAACAGCGATTCCATGAGAAGGACGGGATCGACGCTGCGGCTCTTGGGCTCGAGTACGACCCGCACCTCCTCCGTCGACTCGTCGCGGATGTCAGCAAGCAGCGGCAGCTTCTTCTGGAGCAGAAGCTCGGCGATGCGAGCGACGAGCCGAGCTTTCGGGATCTGATAGGGGATCTCCTTGACCACGATCTGATAGGTGCCGCGGCCGGTGTCTTCTTGTGTCCATTTCGCGCGCAAGCGAAATGAGCCGCGGCCGGCCTTGTACGCTTTGACGATCTCCTCGCGCGGCTCGACGATCACGCCGCCGGTCGGCAGGTCAGGCCCTGGTACGAAATCGACGAGCTTGTCGGCAGTGGCGTTGGGGAACTTGATGAGATGCAGTGCCGCGTCGCACAGCTCGCCGGCATTATGCGGCGGGATGTTGGTGGCCATGCCAACGGCGATGCCAGAGGAGCCATTGGCGAGCAGGTTGGGGAAATTGGCAGGGAGCACCGAAGGCTCCTGCTCGCGTCCGTCGTAATTGGCGCGGAAGTCGACGGTGTCCTCGTCGATGCCGTCGAGCAGCCGCGCGGCAACTTCGGTCATGCGCGCTTCGGTGTAGCGCTCGGCCGCAGGGTTATCGCCGTCGATATTGCCGAAATTGCCCTGGCCGTCGACCAGCGGATAGCGAACCGAGAAATCCTGCGCGAGCCGCGCAAGCGCATCATAGATCGCCTGGTTGCCGTGGGGATGGAAGTTGCCCATGGTGTCGCCGACGATCTTCGCGCATTTGCGGAATTCGCCCTGCGGGCTGAGCCTCAGCTGCTGCATGGCATAAAGCAGGCGGCGGTGCACTGGCTTCAGCCCATCGCGCACGTCGGGCAGCGCGCGATGCATGATGGTGGAGAGTGCGTAAGCGAGGTAGCGCTCCTCGAGCGCATCGCGCAGATTCACCGGCTCGATCGGACCTTGCGAATCAGGCGGCGGAATCCGTTTTCCCATACGCCGCGCTTAGCGCATCGGGGCGTGGCGCTCAAGGGCTCGGGCTACGCAAAGGGTTGCGGTCAGGCAGGGAGGGCACGGGCTTCTGCTCAGGCAGTGGCGGCGTTTCGTCTTGCGCCCTGTCCGCAGCATTGGATGCGGTTTGCGTGCCTCTGAGACAGGAGGTGTCGATGAACACCTGGATCTCCTGGTAGTACCATTGATTGCCGTGCCTCCAGCCGGCAACGCCGACGCCGATCTCGTTCGAGGGCGACCTGAGCGCGCGCTCATGCCCTGGCGATTTCTTCCAGAAGCGCATGGCCGCATCCATCGCCACAGCGGGAGAGGCACGCGCGGGTCTGGTCCAGGACTCGTGCCAGTTCTCGCCGCGGAACTTGCAGAACTTCACGCCGCCGGCGCGCAGCCGCTGCACCGGATCGCGGCCATCGGCGCTATGGCCACCCTTCATGGTCTGGGCGAGGTAACTCGCGTAAGTCTGAGCCTCGCGGCTAGCGCCTTCATTCTCGCTTAAAGGAGCAAGGCCTTTGGTCTGCCGATAGGCATTGGTGGCCTCGATAATCGCAGCCTTTGCATTCGCTGGGATCTCGAATTGCTGCGCGTGAGCCAGTGACGCGCCGACCTGCGTCCCTATGACGACGCCAAATGCAAACGCCATGACCTTGAACAGTTTCGCCCCCGCCAACTGCATTGCGCGAGTTTAGCGCAACGGCGCTAGGCCGAGCGAGCCGTCTTGGAGGGACGAGTGAGGAGTTCGATGAGGCGCTCGCGCGCTTGCGGCATCACAAGCCCGTGCGGCTGAAGCACGTCACGCTCCAGGAAATGGCCCGTCAGGGTGAAGCCGGCGGCGATATCGCCTTCGGCGACGGGCGCCGCGTTATCGATCAGGAAGGCCGGCAGCTTGAGCAGCTTGTCGCAATATGGCTTGCCGGCATCGCGCGACACGGCGCGGCCGGAACGCGGCGACACGTAGGCGAGGTTTGCGTCGATGCCGGTCACCGCACACTCGGAGAGATCGAGGCCGAAGCCAAGCTCACCCAAGAGCTGAAGCTCCCATTGCACGAGCAGCGCCGGCCATACTGCCGCATGGTCGAACGAACGCAGCACGGTCAGCGCCGCAGCATAGAGCTCGGGATGCGGATCTCGCTCCGGCAAGAGACGCGCAAGCCCGGCAAGCGAGGAGATCGCGGCAAGCGCTGCGGCGTCGTCGAGCACGCGCGCAGCATGGGCCTCTAGCAGCTCGACATTGAACCCGCCGAGATGCTCTGAGAGGCGCGCGCGCCATGTGGCGCGCAGCAGATTGCCAGGCTGGAGCAGCGGGCGCATGCGGCGCGAGCGCCCGCCCCGCACGAGCCCGAGATGCCGCCCATGCACACGGCTGAAGATTTCGGCGACGATGTTCGCCTCGCCGAGAGGCTTTGCCGAAAGGAAAATACCTTCGTCGCTCCAGTCCATCGCCTACCCTAGAGGGCAAGAGGCGATGGGCTCAAGCACCCTGCCGACGAAGGCCGGGGCCCCGCGCTACATCCCGCCGTTGACGTTGGCGCTCGGGGTGTTGACGCCTGTCGCCGACGACCCCTCGTCGGGGGCAGTCGCCGACCCAGAGTTGCCTAAACTCGGCAACGCCGCGTTCGGATCGTAGGTGGCCAATCCCGGATTGCCCGGCAACGCGCCAAAGCTTTGCTGGCCGGGAACGCCAAGCGCGCTCGGGCTCGTGATGCCGATTGCCCCGGTATTGACGGGAGGCGCTCCGAGCGGCTGCGGCATATTCAGCGCACCGGAATTGGTTTGCGGCGGCAGCGAGCTCTGAAGCGGCGGGGTTGGCGCAATAATGATGTTGCTATTCCCGCCCATCGGCCTTGCCGCCTCAGCCGAGCTTGCTCCGAGGAGCAGGGTCGCAGCGGCCAAAATTGCAAATGCGGGTTTCATGACGATCTCCTTGTCGAGGAATGCGATTCGAGGGGGATATGTGCCCTGGATTGGACGTTTGGATGCGGCGGTTGGCCTCTGGGTCGGCCGCCGATGCAAAAAGGAAAGGCCTGGGGCTGAGCCCCGGGCCTTCCAGACCTCTGCGAATGGTAGACTCCTTAGCCTCCGCTACTTGTACCGCCAACCCTGCTGCTTGAGCCGCTGCTCGTGCTCGGAGCATTAAGACCCGAAGCCGAAGATCCGGTGCTCGGACTGGTCGATGTCCCCGGATTGTTTAGCGGGGGCAGCGCCGCGTTCGGATTATAGGTTGGGGACCCTGGCTGGCCCGGAGAAGCGCCGTAACTCGGCTGCTCAGGGCTGACGGGCGACCCCGGCATGTCCGGGCTTGGGCCAAAATTCTGCATCGGAGCGCCACCTGGCGCACCCGGAGCGGCCCCGGTGGCGCCGGGGGTCGTTGTTGTCGCGGCATGGGCCGCCGTTGCTCCTAGCAACGCCGCTGCCGCAACAAGAAATACGCGTTTCATGACAGCCTCCTTAGATGATGGCTCGCCGGGCGCAACGCTCCCCATGCGAGGCGGTTCGACCAAATTGGCTGTGACAGGAGCCCTAGCGGTCTTTGGGAAAATCGAGGCCCATCTCGCGGTAGCGCTCTGGATCCTCCCCCCAGCGCTCGCGGACCTTGACGAACAGGAAGAGATGCACCGGCGCACCTGCGATCTCGCCAATCTCCTCGCGTGCAGACGTGCCGATCTCCTTGATGGTCCGGCCCTTGGCGCCGAGCACGATCTTGCGCTGGCTCTCGCGCGCCACATAGATCGTCTGCTCGATCCTGACGCTGCCGTCCTTCAATTCCTTCCAGTCGGTAGTCTCGACCGTGAGTTGATAGGGAAGCTCCTCATGCAGCCTGAGGAAGAGCTTCTCGCGGGTGATCTCCGCCGCGCTCTGCCTCAGCGATGCGTCGGTGAGCTGCTCCTCGGGAAACAGCCAAGGTCCCGGCGGGGCCGCATTCGCGAGATAAGACCTGAGTTCGGCGATGCCATCCCCAGTCAGAGCCGAGACCATGAACACACGGTCGAAATTTCTTACTGGCGAAATGTCCGCAGCGACACGGAGTAATTCGGGCTTAGACACAAGGTCGATCTTGTTGAGGATGGCAATCGCAGGGCGCTTCACCTCGGGGAGATGCTTGAGCAGCGGGTCCAGGTCAGGATCGATCCCGCGATGAGCGTCAATCACCGCAGCTACGATGTCGGCCTCTTCGGCCCTCTCCCAGGCTTCTTGCGCCATGGCGCGGTCCAGCCGCCGCTTGGGCTGAAAGATTCCCGGCGTGTCGACCAGGATCACTTGCGCATCGCCAATCAGCGCCATGCCGCGCACCGGCCCGCGCGTCGTCTGCGCCTTATGGGTGACGATCGAGACCTTGGCGCCGACCAGAGCATTGGTCAGCGTCGACTTGCCGCTATTCGGCGCCCCGATAAGCGCCACGAAACTGCAGCGCCTACCATCCGCCGCTGGAGGACTAGACATCAGGCGGCACCTGCCACACCCCCTCGCGCAGCAGCATGGCAAGTGCGGCGGCCTGCTCGGCAGCGCGCTTGTTGGCGCCAGTGCCGCGCTCAGGCGCTACCCCGTCGATCTGCACCTCCGCAGTGAAGCGGGGGGCGTGGTCGGGGCCCTCGCGGGCAATTTCGAGGTAGCGCGGCAGCGGCAACCGCCGGCCTTGCGCCCATTCTTGCAGTAGAGATTTCGCGTCCGGCGCGGCAAGCTCGAGCGTGTCAAGCTGCGGTTTCCAGAAGCGGTCTATCACCGCGCGTGCCGCGTCATACCCGCCGTCGGCGAAGATGGCGCCGAGCACAGCCTCGCAGGCATTGGCGAGGATGGTCTTTTTGCCGCGGCCGCCGCTTCCGGCCTCTCCTCCGCTCATCAGGATGAACGTGCCGAGCTCCCATTCCTGCGCGATGTCGGCGCATGTCTCTGCGCGTACGAGATGATTGAACCAGCGCGCGAGCTCCCCTTCGCGCGCTTTCGGAAATGAATTGGCAAGAAGCTCGGCAATCGCGAGACCGAGCACCCGATCGCCCAGGAACTCGAGCCGCTCGTTGTCGTCGTTAGGCCGAGCGCCGGCGCGCGCGCTCGCATGGGTCAGTGCAAGCTTGAGCAGCGCCGGATCGGCGAAGTCATGCCCAATCCGGGCGGAGAGATCTTTAAGTGCAGTGTTGCGCGCCTTGGGCAAGGCTTAGTGCACCACCTGGAAGATGCGCGACCAGCGGACGCTCGTCGGCCAGTCCCAGAATTCCCAGAAGCTCGTGTTCTCGTCGATGGAGAAGAAGATGATCTGCGCCTTGCCGACCAGATTTTGGAACGGCACAAACCCGACTTCCGACAGGAAGCGGCTGTCAGTCGAGTTGTCGCGATTGTCGCCCATCATGAAGAAGTCGCCTTCGGGCACTTTATAGACGTCGGTGTTGTCGCCAAAGCCGTCTTGCACGAGATCGAGCACCGGATAGGTCACGCCGTTCGGCAGCGTCTCGAGATAACGCGCGACGTGGCGCTCGCGCCCCGGATCGGTGGTGACGTAGTCGTCGGTGCGCACTTTGGGCACCGCCTTGCCGTTGATATAGAGCACACCGTGCATCATCTGGATCTCGTCGCCCGGCAGCCCGATCACCCGCTTGATGTAGTCGGTCTCGTTGTCGCGCGGCAGCTTGAACACCACGACATCGCCGCGCTGCGGCTCCTTGGACCAGATGCGGCCGGGGAACAGATTGAGCCCGAAGGGGAAGGAATAGCGGCTATAGCCGTAGCTATATTTCGACACGAACAGATAGTCGCCGACCAGCAGCGTCGGAATCATCGAGCCAGAGGGAATATTGAAGGGTTGAAAGAGGAAAATCCGCACGATCAGCGCGAGGATCAGCGCGTGAATGATGACGCGCACAGTGTCCCTCACGCCGCTTTTGGCTTCCGTGTTCTCGGCCTCTACGCTCATGCGGAAGCTCTCCTCGGGTCCATGGCTCAAATCAGGTTCGTTAAGGGTTAGGCGCCCCTATAGCCTCTCCCCGTTCGTCAGGCAAACGGGTCAGTCCCGCAGCGAAACCTTCACGGCAGAGATGATGACGATCGCCTGTGCGGTGGGAAAGTCGTCGGTGATGGAGAGGTCGATGCGCACGTCGTGCCCTTCGGGGGTCAGCCGTTGGAGCGCCCTGGCAGCGCCTCCGGTGAGCTGCAATGTGGGACGGCCCGACGGCAAGTTCACCACCCCCATGTCCCGCCAGAAGACCCCTTGGCGAAAGCCGGTTCCGAGCGCCTTGGCGCAGGCCTCTTTGGCGGCGAAGCGCTTGGCGTAGGAGGCGGCGCGTCCCGCGCGAGTCTCGGATTTGAGCCGTTCGTTCTCGGTGAAAATGCGTGACAGGAAGCGCTCGCCATAGCGCTCTATGGTACGCTCCACACGCCTGATATCGATGATGTCGTTGCCGAGCCCGATGATCATCACGTGCCGGAAACCCTGGCTTCCGTGTCGCTATGCCGCAGGCTTTCGCGTGCCTCATCCATGATTGCCCGCATGCGGGCGACGCTTTCGCCGAGACCCACGAAAATCGCCTCGCCAACGAGGTGGTGGCCGATGTTAAGCTCGACGATCTCGGGAATCGCGACGACGGCAGCGACATTATCATAGTTGAGCCCATGGCCTGCATGGACCTCAAGCCCTGCCTCGGCGCCCAACTCCGCCCCCTCGACAAGCCGGGCAAGCTCACGGCGGAAGGCTGGCGTATCGCCTTCCGCCGCGGCTCTGCAATAAGTGCCGGTGTGAAGCTCGATCGCATCGGTCCCGACCTTGGCAGATGCTTCGATCTGCTCGGGCTCAGGATCGATGAACAGCGCAACCTGGATGCCGGCCTGCCTCAACTCTGCGATAAACGGCGTGAGCGTCTTCACTTGGGAGGCGACGTCGAGCCCGCCTTCGGTGGTGATTTCGAGACGCCGCTCAGGCACCAGGCAACAGGCATGAGGCCGCACTTCGAGCGCAATGGCGAGCATCTCAGGCGTCACTGCCATCTCGAGATTGAGCGGGGCGAACGCCGCAGCAGTGAGCCGCGCGATGTCCTCGTCCTTGATGTGACGACGGTCTTCGCGGAGATGAGCGGTGATGTTGTCGGCACCTGCCTCCACGGCGAGCTTTGCCGCGCGCAATGGGTCGGGCAGGCGCCCTCCCCGCGCATTGCGCAGCGTGGCGATGTGGTCGATGTTGATGCCAAGCCGGATCGGGGCCATGTCCTCGAGCTTCCGAGCCTCCATCGCGGAAACAGAGGTCATCGCGTGCCCAGCGCCTCCCCTCTCGATCTCAGTCCAAGCTCGCGGCGGCGGCGATGCTTGTAGGCGTCGACCATCGGCTTGACGAGCACATAGCTCAGCGCGGCGAGCGCAAGCCCCACGGGAATGCAACCGAGCGACATTGGCTTCAGGATCGGCCAAAGCTTTTCCAGCGAGGAATGGAAGATGCCGTTGGAGAGATCGATGTGATGCTTAACGGCACGACCGCCGAGCAT
This sequence comes from Methyloceanibacter sp., assembly GCA_035689365.1. Taxonomy (GTDB): domain Bacteria; phylum Pseudomonadota; class Alphaproteobacteria; order Rhizobiales; family Methyloligellaceae; genus Methyloceanibacter. The sequence continues at coordinate 18,974 of DASSLP010000144.1, read as the reverse complement.
CAGATGACCGACCTGGTAGGTCGCATACCACAGCAGCGGATAGGTGAGAGGATTGCCGACGAACGTGCCGAGCACCGCGGCAACGATGCTTCCGCCGATTGCCCATGCGATCAAGGCAGCCATCACCATGTGGGTTCCGAGGAAGGGTGTTGCCGCGGAAAATACGCCCGCGGCGAAACCGAGCGCCACGGCATGCGGCGATTCGCTCAAGCGCCTCAGGCGGTAGACGATATAGCGGCTCGAGCGGCTCCAGCTCCGGCGCGGCCAGAGATGCACGCGGATCCGCTCGAAAAAACTCTCCGCCTCGCGGCGCCTGAACAGCATCGTCACCTCGCGACAGACTTCGAACCCACCGCCGGGTGATCGCGGCTCCTCGGCGGTCAAGCCCTTAGCATATCTAGGTTAAGGTCTTCTCAGAAACCAGCGCGCTTAGCCATTCGCCCGCGCGGCGCTCGACACCACGTCTTTGGCCCTTAATCCCGCGATGATCTCATTCAAGTGCTTCAAGTCCCACACTTCTAGATCAATCAACATCTCGGTGTAATCGGGCACCCGGTTGGTCATCTTCACATTATCGATATTGCCGTCGGCCTCGCCGATCACGGTGGCAATTTGCGCAAGGCTGCCCGGCTCGTTCAGCACCGTAACGGCGAGCTTGGCGGGAAAGCGCTGCGGGTTGTCCTCGTCGATATCCCAGGTCACATCGATCCACCGCTCGGGCTCCTCGTCGAACGCCTTAAGCGCCTCGGCATGAATGGGATAGATGGTGATGCCTTGGCCTGGAGTGAGGATGCCGACAATGCGGTCGCCGGGCACGGCGCCGCCGTCGGCGAAGCTCACCGGAAGGTCGCCGCGCAAGCCCCTGATGGGAATGCTGCTCGGTCCGTCCTTTTGCGCCTTGCCTCCTGACCCAGGCCAGCGGAATTTGAGCCCGATCACCTTGCCGAGCCCGAACCAACCCTCGTCGTTCCGCTTGAGCTTACGCCGCCGCTTCTGCGCTTCGGCGGAACTTTCCTCAGGGAACACAGCTCGAAACACGTCGGCCGAGGACAGTTCGCCGCGTCCCACCGCCGCCAACACATCCTCTGTAGTCTTCTGCGACAGGCGGCCAAGCGCCGCGGATACCGCCGCCTCGCTGAAAGCCTTATCGCGGCGCTGGAAGGCGCGCACCAGAATCTCACGGCCGAGCTTGCCGTATTGCGCTCGCACGGCGTCACGGGTTGCGCGCCTGATGGCCGAGCGTGCCTTGCCGGTGACGGCGATACTTTGCCACGCCGACGGCGGAAGCTGCGCCTTGGAGCAGATGATCTCGACCTCGTCGCCGTTCCTAAGCTCGGTCGTGAGAGGCATCGGTCTGCCGTTGATCTTGGCGCCCACGCAGGTGTTGCCAATATCGGTGTGCACCGCATAGGCGAAATCGATGGGGTTCGCGCCTCTCGGCAGAGCGATCAGCCGCCCTTTCGGGGTGAAGCAGAACACCTGATCTTGGAACAGCTCGAGCCTGGTGTGCTCGAGGAACTCCTCGGGGTTGTCGCCGTCGAGCAACATGCCGACCAGATGGCGGAGCCACCGATAGGCATTGGTGTCTTGCGACGGCACCACGCCCTTCGGCGCATGCGATCCGTTGACATCCTTGTAGAGCGCGTGCGCGGCGACGCCATATTCGGCAACCGAGTGCATCTTCTCGGTGCGAATTTGCAGCTCGACGCGCTGATGGCGCGGGCCGACGATGGTGGTGTGGATCGACTGGTAGTCGTTCTGCTTTGGGTTCGAGATGTAGTCCTTGAACCGGCCAGGCACCGCGTGCCAAGTCGTGTGCACCACCGAGAGCGCGCGGTAGCAATCTTCGACCTCCGGCACGACGATGCGGAAGGCATAGATGTCAGAGAGCTGCTCGAGCGAAATCTGCTTCCGCTCCATCTTGCTCCAGATGGCGTACGGCTTCTTCTCGCGCCCAGCGACGATGCCTGCGACCTCGGCTTCCTCAAGCTTGCTGGTAAGTGCGAGCTCAATCTCGTCGATCAGACCCTGGTTGCGCTTGCGCAAAACCTTGAGGCGCTCGACCACTGCGGCATAGGCCTCAGGGTTGAGAGCTTTGAAGGCGTGGTCCTCGAGCTCCTCGCGCAGCCATTGCATGCCCATGCGACCAGCGAGCGGCGCATAGATGTCCATGGTCTCCTCGGCGATCACCCCGCGCTTGGCCGGGTTGATATGCTCGATGGTCCGCATGTTATGCAGGCGGTCGGCGAGCTTGACGAGGAGCACGCGGATATCGCTTGAGATGGCGAGCAAGAGCTTCCGGAAATTCTCGGCCTGCTCCGCCTTTTTGGTGACGAGGTCGAGCTTCTTGATCTTAGTGAGTCCGTCTACCAGCGTGCCGATCTCGCGTCCGAACATGGCGTCGATCTCGCTGCGCGTGGTCTCGGTGTCCTCGATGGTGTCGTGCAAGAGCGCCGTGGCGATGGTCGCGTCGTCGAGCCGCATCTCGGCGAGGATCGCAGCGACTTCCAGCGGATGGGAGAAGTACGGCGCGCCAGAGGCCCGCTTCTGATTGCCATGCGCCTTCATGGCATAGACATAGGCGCGGTTGAGCAGCGCCTCGTCGGCGTTCGGCTGATAGCTCAGCACGCGCTCGACCAGCTCGTATTGGCGGGTCGTCATAGCGTGCGCTTTTCGCTAGCCGCCATGCCTTTGTGAACTGGCGGCAATGCTTTCAGCAAGGGAAGTCCCCGGCATGAGCCGGGGCAACGATGCGTTACGGCAAGGAGATAGCCCGCGCTTTGTGGGAAGCGGGTTAGATCAGCGTGAGCGCGGTCCCGCATTGGAGCCATCCGAGGGTGCCTGGCTCGCCATTCTCCGCAATAGCTCTTCCTCGGTCATCTTGTCGATCGTGGTATCGGTCGACTGGTCGTCCTGGCCGAGAATGGGCATCCTGGTGTCGGTCGAGAGCATGGGCACGGCCTCGGCCTCGGGCTCATCCACCTCGACATATTTCTGCATCGAGTGGATGAAGTCTTCCCTGAGGTCGTCGGCGGCAATCTTCTGCTCGGCAATTTCGCGAAGCGCGACCACCGGGTTCTTGTCGTTGTCGCGCTGCACGGCAATCTGTGCGCCCGCGGAAATGGTGCGGGCACGGTGGCTTGCCAAAAGCACGAGCTCGAAGCGGTTCGTAATCTTGTCAATGCAGTCCTCGACGGTCACGCGAGCCATCAGGGGATCCTTGTGTTCGGTTTAGAGTGATTTGTCCTCTATTTAGGCAGTTCGCTTGAGGCTGGCAAGCAGAACAGCGACTTAAAGCCTTCGGATCACCCTGCCCTCGCCTCGCCCTTGCCCCTCCTGCCATAGCTCCCGCGCGCTCGCTTTAAGCACCGGATGGCGCCAATCCGGCGCCACATCCAAGAGCGGCCTGAGCACAAAGGGGCGCATATGAGCAAGCGGATGGGGTAAGACCAGGGGCCGCGGGCCTGCAGCGGCGAACTTAGGCTGCTGGCCGCGCCAGTGCCTGATTAAGCCACGGTAATCGATAATATCGATGTCGAGTGTGCGGGGTCCCCAAGGCCTGCCGCCGCGTCTGCCTGCTTTGTGCTCGATCGCCTTCAACACTCTGAGCAGCGCCTCGGGCGGAAGGCTCGTGTCGATAAGCGCCACGGCGTTAACGTAAGCAGGCTGGCGCGCGCGTCCGACCGCTTTGGTCTCGTAGAATTGTGACATCGCGCTGACTTCAACATTAGCGCGTTCGATTTCGCTTAACGCGTGTGCAATCGCTTCTGCCGCAGTTCCCCATGGCCCGGGACAATTTGCACCAAGCGCAATCAGGATGTTGCCGCGCGCGAGCAATTGCGCACTCCTTCCGTCACACCTATGTTGTTTAAGCAGCCCTCTAGTTTGATGTTGCGGAGAACCTGCTCTCTCAGTCACCTTCATACTTGTAGTCGTAGGAGCTTAAATGAATTTCTATCCGACCGAGCGCGTCGCTCTCTTCATCGACGGCGCCAATCTCTACGCTACCGCCAAAGCGCTCGCTTTCGACATCGACTACAAGCGGCTGCTTGCGCTGTTCCGCAGCAAAGGGCAACTCGTGCGCGCCCTTTACTACACCGCACTCGCCGAGGAGCAGGAATATTCCTCGATCAGGCCGCTCATCGATTGGCTCGACTATAACGGCTACACCATGGTGACGAAGCCCACCAAGGAATTCGTCGACGCGACCGGACGGCGGAAGATCAAGGGCAACATGGACATCGAACTCGCCGTCGACGCCATGGAGCTGTCCGACTATCTCGACCATGTCGTGCTGTTCTCGGGCGATGGCGATTTTCGCTCTCTGGTCGAGGCGCTGCAGCACAAGGGCAAGCGTGTGAGCGTGGTGTCGACGCTTGCCACCAATCCACCGATGGTGGCCGACGAGCTTCGCCGCCAGGCAGACCAGTTTATCGACCTCGCTCATCTGCAAGAGGAGATCGGGCGCGATCCTGCCGAGCGAGCGCAGCGCGCGGAGCGGCGGCGTGCCGAGCCCCAGCCGCTCGACGAATTCGAATCAGAAGACCTGATCGAAACCTGACCCAGCCCGTTGCGAAGCAGCTACAGTGGCGAAGGAGGCATGAAGCGATGCAAGTCGGCTTCATCGGGCTTGGGCGCATGGGAAGCGCGATGGCTGCCAATCTGCTCGCGGCCGGGCATGACGTCACGGTCTATAACCGCACCGAAGCGAAGGCCGAGCACCTTGTTAAGCGTGGCGCAAAGCTCGCCCAGACGCCGGGCGATGCTGCACGAGGGCAGATTGTCATCACCATGCTTGCCGACGACCGTGCTGTCGAACAGGCGGTATTCGCAAAGGACGGAATCCTCGCCGCGCTAGCTCCCGGCGCAATCCACGTCTCGATGAGCACCATCAGCGTGGCTCTGTCCGAGCGGCTTGACGCGGCCCATCGCGAGAAGCGTCAGGAGTTCATCTCGGCCCCCGTGTTTGGGCGGCCGGATGCCGCGGCATCTGCCGACCTCTTCGTGGTGCCGGCGGGAAAGCGGGAGACGGTCGCGACGTGCCAGCCTTTGTTCGATGTGATCGGCCAGCGTACATTTCCCATCGGCGACAAGCCGCCGATGGCAAACCTCGTCAAGCTCAGTGGCAATTTCCTGATCGCCTCGGTCATCGAGGCTTTAGGGGAAGCCTTCGCGCTCATAGGCAAGGCGGGTATTGATCGCGCACAATATCTCGACATTCTCACCAACACGCTGTTCGGCGCGCCGGTCTATAAGACATACGGCAAGCTCATCGCCGAGGAGCATTACACACCGGCAGGCTTCAAGGCCGAGCTCGGCTACAAAGATGTCAGCCTTGCCTTGAACGCAGCCCGGGAGCTGAAAGTACCCATGCCGCTTGCGAGCCTCATCTCCGACCGTTTCCTCGCGCTCCTTGCCTCGCGCGGCGGCGATCTCGACTGGTCGGCGCTGGCGCTTCTTGCCAAGCGCGATGCCGGCGGGGAGACGCCGCTGCGTCAGTCCGAATGAGTCGCGATGCGATGGCGGTCGGGGTTGCGAGCAAATCAAACGCACCCGAACCTTCGAAGGACTGCCCCCTTTGCCCGCGTCTCGTTTCCTTTCGCAATGACAACAGAACCGCACACCCTGATTGGTTCAATGGCGCGGTGCCGTCGTTCGGCCGCGACAGCGCCCAGCTGCTGATTGTTGGACTCGCGCCGGGTCTCAAGGGCGCCAACCGTACCGGACGTCCATTTCTCGGCGACTATGCCGGCGAGCTGCTTTATCCCACGCTCCTCAAAGCAGGCTTGGCACGCGGGCGGCACGATCAGTCGGCGCCGGAAGCCCTTGAGCTCGTGGATTGCATAATCTCGAACGCGGTGCGCTGCGTGCCGCCGGCCAACAAGCCTCTACCCGAGGAGGTGGCAATCTGCCGCCGGTTCCTCATCGGGCGCATCGAAGCGCTTCCCAATTTGCGCACTCTCCTCGCCCTTGGCCGTATCGCTCATGACAGCATTCTCGATGCCTTCAGCCTGAAGCGCGGCAATTTCGCCTTCGCCCACGGCGCGCGGCACGAGCTTCCCTCAGGCCTCGTCTTGTTCGACAGCTATCATTGCTCGCGGCAGAACACGAGCACTGGCCGCCTTACCACGGCGATGTTCGAGCAGATTGTTTCCCAAGCAGCGGCGAGCTTACACACGCCTTGAGCAGCGCAACCGAGTCGCCTTGCCGCGACCCGACAAGTCAGGCATGCTCGACTTGGCAGCTGGCCACGAGGGTTGTCACATGCCGGGGCTCGAGATCTCGCCGGCAAAAGTCGGCTTCGTGATTATCAAGGCGCGCGAGATTGCCGCTAAGGTTGCGGCCTGGGACGATAGCGCCACCTCAGATCACGATGCCGAATCGATCCTCGAGGACTTCTCCGACGACGCGACCCAGGCCGAGCTCAAGGAGTTCATCCGCGACCTCAACGAGGATGAACAGATCAGCTTGGTGGCACTCGCTTGGATCGGACGGGGATCTTTCGGGCCAGAGGAGCTTGAAGAGGCGCTGACCACGGCACGGTCCGAGCGCACCAACCGCACCGAGGATTACCTCCTCGGTATGCCGCTACTGCCCGATTATCTCGAGGAAGGGCTCGACCGCCTCGGCTATTCGGTCGAGGACGCAGAGGACGAGGCGCTCGGCGATTGAGCGAGCCAAGCGAGGACCTCGCCGGGATGTAGCGCAGGTTCCGGCACAGGGTAGAACACCCGTTCAATCCTTCCATTCACCACGATGAGCGTGAGCCGTCTCAAATAAGTCTCTCCGCCGGTCGCGAACGTCGGTAAAGCGAGCGCTGCAGCGAAACGGCCCTCGGTGTCGCTCAGGATCGGAAAAGGTAGCCCGAGACGTTCAACCATCTCGCGCTGATACTCAGTCGTTTGGTTGCTCAGGCCGTAGATCGCAATGCCGCGCTTTGCGAACTCATCGAAGAGATCGCGAAAGCCTCCAAGCTCCGGCGTCGAGCCGTGGGCTCCGGGGATGATGTCCCAATTCGGCGGGTTGGGATGACCAGGGCGCCCTGTCCAGGGATAGATGGCAACGACGCTTCGTACGGGAGGGGTTGCCAGACAGACCTTGCTTCCATCGGTCGCCGGCAAGTTCACATGGGGCAGAATAGCTCCAGGCGCGAGGTGCGCTCGCACAATGCTCACCCCTTCTCGCGCAGCAGGCGGCCTTTCTGGCGCTGCCAGTCTCGCTTCTTCTCCGTCTCGCGCTTGTCGTGGATCTTCTTGCCGCGGGCGAGCCCAAGCTCGACCTTAGCGATGCCGCGCGCATTGAAATACATCTTCAGTGGGACGACTGTCATGCCCTGCCTTTGGATCGCGCCGAGCAAGCGGGCGATCTCGCGGGCGTGAAGCAGAAGCTTGCGCGGCCGCGTCGGCGCGTGCCCGTTGCGCGCGGCTTGCGCATATTCGCTGATATGGGCGTTGATCAGATAAAGCTCTCCCTGCTCGTCGGAGGCATAGGCTTCGGCAATATTGGCCTTGCCCGCCCGGAGCGACTTCACTTCGGAACCGAACAGCACAATGCCGGCTTCGAGCTTCTCCTCGATGTCGTAGTTGAAGCGCGCCTTCCGGTTCTCGGCGACGAGCTTGCCGCCCTCGCGCTTCGGCGCCATCACGTCACCTGACAGAGTTAAACGAGAGCAAGCCCGAGCGTCGCCAACGCATCGTCGACCTTTTTCCGCGAGGCCGGCATCAGCGGCGCAAGCGGAAGGCGCGTCTCGCCGGTGCATAGCCCGAGCTTGGCCGCGGCATATTTCACCGGACCGGGATTGGACTCGACGAACAGCGCATCGTGCAGCGGCATCAGCCGGTCTTGCAATTGCAGCGCGAGCTTGAAATTGCCGGCGAGGCAGGCAAGCTGGAACTCGGCGCATAGCGCCGGCGCGATATTGGCGGTCACTGAGATGCAACCCTGGCCGCCATGGGCGATGAAGCCGAGCGCGGTCGCGTCCTCGCCGGAAAGCTGGATGAAGTCGGACCCAAGCACCGCGCGCTGCTGGCTCACCCGCGCCATGTTGGCAGTGGCGTCCTTCACGCCGACGATATTGTTCAACTTAAACAACCGGGCCATGGTGTCGACCGACATGTCGACCACGCTCCGCCCGGGGATGTTGTAGATCAGGATGGGAATATCGGCGCTATCGTTGATCGCCTTGTAGTGGAGATAGAGCCCTTCCTGCGTCGGCTTGTTGTAGTAGGGCGTCACCACCAGCACGCCGTCGGCCCCGGCCTCTTTCGCGTGCCGTGTAAGCTCGATCGCCTCGGCGGTCGAGTTCGACCCTGTCCCGGCAATCACCGGGACACGGCCCGCCGCGGCTCCGATGCACAGATCGACGACCTGCTTGTGCTCGGCATGGCTGAGCGTCGGCGATTCGCCGGTCGTCCCGCACGGCACGAGACCGTGCGTGCCCTGATCGATTTGCCATTCGACGTGCTTCTGGAAGGCCCGCTCGTCGAGCTTCCCGTCCTTGAACGGCGTGATTAGGGCGGTGATCGAGCCTCTAAAGGGCGGTATTGGCACGTAAGTGGGCTCCTGGGGCCGGGCGAAACCTGCGTGGCAAAGAAGGCGGACAATAGGGTCTGAGGGTTAAGGCGGCAAGGCGTGGAGGTGCCCTTGCGATAGGTCTTGACTGACACCGCGCGGCCTCACCTCCCGATTCAACGGCCACTGAATAAAGCGCAACAAACCAATGCGTTGCGCGCGTTCTCTCAGAATTACAGTGACCCCGGACGAGCTCCGCCAGTCATTTTTCCGCCGGATTCTTTCAGACATTGTTCAATTCGGGCACATTACAGTGCTGTCATCGTCGCGGCTCCCCGGCTCGGGGACGTCCTGACTGCCGAAGACGCAGGATCGTAAACCGGTACTGACCGACGACATGAAACGCTTTAGCGCGCACGCTTTATCATTTCTTGTGGTGTTCGCGTGTTTCGCGCCGGCTGTAGCCGCGGCCAGATCGCATCACCCAGTGCACACGGCAAAGATAAAGACCAAGACCACGCGGGCCGCCGTAGCCGCAAAGCACGAACCGCTTCCGCCGCTCCCGGATCGTAATCCGGAGCGCGTTGCCACCCCGGCAGCCACGCTTGCCGCAGCATCACCTGTAGAAGGGCAAAGCACACCGGGCGAGGTTGCTCAATCCGATACGGGCACGGAAACCGGCGCCCTTCCCGAGCAGCAGGCCAATCCAGCAGAGCCTGCGCCGGCAGACTCAACCTCCGCCACACCAACAGCCACCCCCCAAAAAAATCTGGCAACCGCGACCACGAACGTCCCACTGCCCGATCGCAATCCCTCCGTTAGTGCTGCAGATTCCGGCTCGCCCGCGATCAAGCCGCAGACTGACGTCGCGAAGTCGAGCACGGACGTGCCGCTGCCGGACCGCAATCCCAAAGGGCCGATGCTCGCAATGACGCCGCCACCGCTCACGCCTGGTCTTGCGCTCGCAACACCGGTTGAGCCAGAGGCTAAGCCCAAGGTCACGGCGGAAGGGGTCTCGGACGTGCCGCTGCCTGACCCCAATCCCAACCGCTCGGCGACTGCCACCCCCTTCCAGCTGAGGGGAACGCTTGCGCCGGCCGTCCAGGCGCCGCCGCCGCCGATGGATTACACGTCGATCTTGAAGCCGCTCATATCCTATGACATCAGCACCGCCGACGAGGCCAATTTCCGAGATGTCCTGAAGGGCGGCGGTTCCACGGCGGCTGCGAAGATCCAAGATCCTGCCGTCCGCGATTTCGCCCTCTGGTATCGCTATCAGGGCGCCGGCATCAATGGCGGCGCCGAGGCCATCGAGAAGTTCCGCATCGCCCATTCCGATTGGCCCGGCCAGGACGATCTGCGCGAGAAGGCCGAGACTGCTCTCTTCCTCAACGATGCAAGCCCCGACGAGGTCAAGACGTTCTTCGCCACGTCGAGCCCGCAAACCGGCGCGGGCAAAGCCGCGCTCGCCGGCGTCTATCTCAAGGAGGACAACGAGGCTGGCGCGCGCGACCTCGTGGTCTCGGCTTGGCGCGATCACGAGCTCAACGCCGCGGTCGAGACCAAGATCCTCAATCGCTTCGGCTACATGCTGACCGCCGAGAACCACCGGCAGCGCATCGACAGGTTGCTTTATCCCGACGACAAATCGGCAACCGCGGCCGCGCTGCGCGTGGCCAAGCTGCTTCCGGCCGACGAGCAGAAGAAGGTGGCGGCGCGCATCGCTGTGGTCGAGAGGGGCGGCAATGCCGGCAAGCTGCTCGACGCCCTGCCGGCGGGCTCGATCCAGGCCGATGTCGGCTTGCGCTTCAATCGGATCCAATACCTCCGCCGCAAGGACCGCGACGAAGAAGCTTGGAAGATGCTGCTCGATGCGCCGAGTGAGCCGAACGTCCTGCTCGACCTCAACAACTGGTGGATCGAGCGTCGCGTGAACTGTCGCGCTGCGCTCAACGCCGGCAAGGCGCGCATCGCCTATGAGATCGCCGATAAGCACGGCCTCGTCTCGGGCGATGCCTATATCGAAGCCGAGTTTCTCGCCGGCTGGATTGCGTTGCGTTTCTTGAACGAGCCCGACACCGCGCTGCATCATTTCGTTGCACTGCGCTCGGCCGGCACCAGCTCCAAAAGCATCGCGCTTGGCGAATATTGGCTTGGCCGCACGGCGCTCGCTCTAGGCGACCGCAACGCTGCCATCATTCACTTCCATGGCGCCGCCAAGTACCCGCAATATTTCTACGGTCAGCTCGGCCGCCAGGCGCTCGACGCAAGACCGGCTCGCCTCGAGGTGACCTCGACGCCGCTGCCCAAACCTTCCGACATTCAGCGCTTCCTTTCGCGCGACGCCGTGCGCGCGATCGGCGTGGCTCACGCCACGGGCTTCGACGGGGCGACGCCGCAATTCTTCCTTGCGCTGTCGCGCAAGCTCGACAGCCCGGCCGAGATCGTGCTGCTCGCCGAGCTTGCCAAGGACTTTGGGCAACCCCAGCTCGCGCTCAGGCTCTCCAAGATCGCTTTTAACCGCGATCTCCCGGTCGGGGATTACGCGCTTCCGATCGGGGTCATTCCTGAATTCAGAAGCCTGCTCGGGCACGACCGCGTCGATATCGCATTGGTGCACGCCCTGTCGCGGCAGGAGAGCGAGTTCAACGCGGCAGCCAAGAGCCCGGTCGGCGCGAGCGGGCTGATGCAGCTGATGCCGAGCACGGCCAAGGCCATCGCTAAGGCCTACAACGTTAAATTCGACGTGAATCAGCTCACCAACGCCGCCTACAACACCCAGCTCGGCGAGGCGCATCTGCGCGAGCTCATCGACAGCTATAACGGCTCCTATTTCCTGGCTCTGGCGGCCTACAATGCGGGCGGCGGAAGGGTCGCCGATTGGATGAAGGAGTTCGGCGATCCGCGCGACCCGCAGGTCGATCCGGTCGACTGGATCGAGCGCATCCCCTTCACCGAGACCAGGCAATACGTGGTCAAGATCATGGAGACGCTGCAGCTTTACCGCTCGAGACTTGCCGGTCCGACCGACGCGCTGCAGCTCGTGCAAGACCTCAACCGCGGCCGAAGGATGCCTCGCTCCACTGCCACGGTCATCCAAGTTCAAGCCAAATCGGAATAAGTCGCCGGCCTGTGGTTTGACCGCTCGTGAGGCTTGCCCCTTCCGTAACTTTGTGAACATTGAGAGCGCGCCGCACGCGCTGCCAACGGTTCTAGACGAGCTCCCAAGGTCCGATCCCCAACATGCCCGAGCCTGCCGGCGAGCTGTGGCAAGACATTACCTACCGGTCGTTCGACGATCTTAGGCTCTATGTCCGCCACTACCGGGCACCGGCTGCGAAATTCCGTAGCGTCGCCTGCCTTCCCGGGCTCACTCGCAACAGCCGCGACTTCCACACGCTGGCCACCTATCTGTCGCGCTACGCGGAGAAGCCGCGCGACGTCTACTGCTTCGACTATCGCGGGCGCGGCCGCTCGCAATACGATCGCAAATGGCGGAACTATGTTCCCTATATCGAGCTGCTCGACATCCTCGACTTTCTGACCATCAACGGCCTTCACAAAGTGGGGATCGTAGGAACCTCGCGCGGCGGCATCATCGCCATGCTGATGGCCGCGCTGCGCCCGACAGCCATGGGCCCAGTGGTTCTCAACGACATCGGCGCAGTGATCGAGACTCGAGGGCTCGCACGCATCATCAACTATGTCAGACGCATGCCCAACCCGAAATCCTGGCCCGACGCCGTCATGATCGTGCGAGAGATCAATGAACGTTCCTTCCCTAATCTCAGCGACGCGGAATCGGAAGAGATGGCACGGGCGATCTTCGACGAGCGTAAGGGCAAACCTGTGCGCGCCTATGACCGAAGGCTCGCGCGCGCCGTCGGCAGCATCGATTTAAGCAGGCCAATTCCCGATCTTTGGCCGCAATTCATCGCGCTCGGGCAAGTCCCCGTCCTTGCGGTCAGAGGCGCCAACTCCGACGTGCTCAGCGCCGAGACACTGCAAGCCATGATCGAGCGCCATCCCAATCTGCGCACGATCACCGTCCCAGATCAGGGACACGCGCCGCTGCTCAAGGACCAAGAGACGGTCGAGGGCATCGCTTCATTCTTCGCCGCCAACGACTAAGCCCCGTCCGAAAAGTCTTGCAGTTTATTTCCTGTTTTTCCTCGGCCGCCCGGCGCCGATCCTCTTCTGCTGCTCGTAGCGTGCGCGAGCGAGGCTGCCTAAGACGAGGCCAGCGGCAAACACAAAGAGGACGAGCAGCCAGGTGCTCAGGGCGGAATTGCTCATTTGTGTTCCGGCTCTGTTGCGCTTAGGGGTGCACCGGCCAGCGCCGGATCCAGCCCAACACAAATCCCACCGCAAACACTATGAGAAAATAGAGCCAGAGGTCGGAGAGCTGCATCGACCCTTAGTCGCTGCCGGACAAAGGCAGCAATTTCGGCAAGGAGGCACTCGCGGCCCGGTCTTCGCTGCGGGCGCGCTCCTTGATGCGCGGGATCACACGCGAAGCCGCGTCACGAGAAGCCGCCGCCTCTTTCCATTTGATGCTTTCCGAGGTCGAGAACAGAGCCGGCAGGTCGCGCCGCAGTTGATAAGACACCGCGACGGCCGTGCCCTTGTCAGGTGCCACGCCCTCGATCGTCACGGCAAGGCCAGACAGCGAGATTTTCCCCGAATCGAGGCGGCTCAGCGCGCGCAATGAGGCGGCGACCGCCTCGTTCCAGTTCTTTGGCGCGCCGGAAGCTAGCTCGAGCCGGTCGTCAAGTCCGGGACGCTCGAACAATTGCCGCGATAATTCTCGGACGTTCTGCCGCGCGTTCTCGCTTGGCACGCTGCCCCACAGGCTGAGTGCGTTGGCGCCAAGATCGGCCACGAACACGAAGGGGTCGGCCACTGGCGGCCGCACGCTCTCTGCCGCGATGTTGAGCCCGGTCGGCAACGGCCCGCTCAGCCCCTTTTTCAACTCGGCATAGTCGGCCGCACTGCGCGCCTCGCCGTCGACTTTCAAGGTGACATTGTACAGACGGGCCGAGCCGCGCTTCAGATGCGAGAGTTGCTTGAGCCCGAAGCTTACCGCCCCGAGCCATTGTTCCTTCGGGGGACCACCAGCTGCAATCTTGAGCCGGTCCTCGACCTCGAGGTCCGGGAAGTGCGCCTTCACCATGCCGAGCACGGTGCGGCGATCTTCTTCAGAGGGAACCTGGCCGCGCAGCCTGAGGCCCGATCCTATGCGCGTCGCAGACCACACATAACCCGATGGGAGAACTTCGTTGGTCTCGGCGACCTTCACCGCGTCCGCTACGGGCGAAGCGACGAGCCAGGCCTGCGCCGTGCCGAAGCTCGGCTCGGTGCCGAATCCGGCGCGCACGCTGATCCCAGCGGCAACGGCAGCCAGCACAACAACACACAGCACCCAAGGTCTCGGCTGGCGTTCCAACATGGAACCTTCGCCATCCTTGGCGCGCCACCACTTGGCTTGGTCGCCTCGTCTATGCAAACCCTCAATCCCCAGTTTGCCGCGGCGCTTCGCTTAAAGCGAGTTTACGCTGCGACGATCGCGATGGGCGGAACCCATCTGGCCCCTCCGCCCTGGCGCTTGCAAGGATCGGTCCCGCTTTTCGCGGCGGTTTTCCCCAAAAACCCGAGCGTGATTAGCGGAACTATAGGCCATCGGCGGGCGCCGTTCCAGATCACTCTTGTTTCGATCAGATCAATTATTGACGCAGCTTGTGACAGCATTACTGCAGCTCTTGCACGCTCGACAATGTCGGCCGCCAGCGCGCATCTACTGGACGTGGTGCGCAAGGCCGATGATGCCGATTGCGATCAGGTAGATCGCCACCACATAGTTGAGCAGACGCGGCATGAGCAGGATGAGAATTCCCGCGATGAGAGCGATCAACGGACTGACAATCACTGGATCAATCGTCATCGTGTTTCCCCGCGGGCCGGCGGCCCCGATTCGTGTGTCGATGAAAGGAAGAATAGGCTATTCGGCAAAGCTTGTCGTGGACTGAAAATGCCGCGCAAAATCTAATCAGCACGAACGCAAACTAAAGTCCCCGCAATACCTTCAATCTTGTTCCAAAAAGCATATATCCCGTCTTGCCATTGCCGCTTTTGGCGGCAATGGGTAGGAGACACGGCCGGTCTGAGGGGACTGGCCAATAGCTTTGGTGGGGAAAGCGGGAAGCGGGGAGCGCCATGATCGTTGACGAACCCGGCTTCTGGCTCGCCGTTTTTCAGATCATCTGGATCGATGTGTTGTTGTCCGGCGACAACGCCGTCGTCATCGCGCTTGCCTGCCGCAAATTGCCTCCTCACCAACGCCTGTGGGGCATTGTCCTCGGCACGATGGTTGCCATCACTTTGCGGGTCATATTCGCCGGCGCGATCACGGCGCTGATGAAGATGGCCTACCTTAAGCTTGTCGGCGGCGCGCTGCTGTTGTGGATTGCCGTCAAGCTGCTCGGCCCCGAGGACAATGGCAAGAACGGGCAAATCGAGCCGGTCGAGACTCTGTTTCGCGCGATCAGGATCGTCGCTATCGCCGATCTCGTGATGAGCCTCGACAACGTCATCGCCATCGCCGCGGTGGCGGAGAAATTCGAGGCACCGCAAAATTACGCGCTGCTGATGTTCGGTCTTGCCGTAAGCATTCCGTTGATCATGGCCGGCGCCGCAATGGTGATGACGCTGCTTGACCGCTTCCCGATCGTGGTCTGGGCAGGCGCAGCGCTGCTCGGCTGGATCGCCGGAGAGATCATCGCCAAGGACCCGCTGATCACCGGCAACCTCGATCCCGCCTCGGCGCACACGGTATGGATGATCGGCGCGACTTTGGGAGCGCTGTTCGTGATTTGTGCGGGGCTGTTGCGCCGGCGTCGCCTCAAGGCGAGCACCTGAACAAATTCAGGCTTCACCTTGGGAGCTAGGTACCGCGGCCGAATCAGCCATCTCTCTGGGCTTAAGCGCATCGCTCCTTGTGGGTTGCTCCGTCCGGAGCTCGCGTTCAGCGTTGATCTCGGCGCCGAGCAGCACAATAAAAAAAGAAAGATAGAGCCAGAACAGGAGCACGATCACCGCTCCGAGCGAACCATAGGTCGCGTCATAACGGCCGAAGTTCGCGACGTAGAACGAAAAGGCGGCCGATGCGAGCAGCCAAACCAAGGTGGCGAATACCGAGCCCGCGCTGACCCACTGCCACCTCGCGGCAGGGCGACATGGGCCGTAGCGGTAGAGCAACGCGAGAAGACCGAGCACCAAGAGCGCGAGCAAAGGCCAGCGCGCTACCCTGACGATGAATCCGAATTGTTGCGAGTATCCGGCGTAGTCAAACAGGATCGGCACATAGACGATGGCGAGCAGTACGATGACGCCGCCGATTATCCCCAACAATGCGAATATGAAAGCGCTCAGATAGTAGTGCAGCAGGCCGCGGCACTCGGGTTCGTCATAGGCAATGTTAAGAGCCGCAAACATTGCCTGGGTCAGCGACATCACGCTCCAAATCGAAAGAGCGAGACTGGCGACAAAGCTCCAGCCGAGCAAGTTGCCGGAGGCTTCGGCAAGGCGGTGGACTTGGCCGATGACGAGATTGTAGGCCTCGGCCGGTAACACCGAGGCGAACCCGCCGACCTGCTGCTCGATCGTGGTGGGATCGGCGGTCAGCCCGTAAAGCGAGATCAGTGCCAAGAGCCCGGGGAAGATGGCAAACAGCGCATAGAAGGCACAGCCCGCCGCGATTACTGAAAGATTGTCCCGCGAGCTCTCGCTCCAGACGCGGTCGGCTACTTGCCGCCAGCCTTTGAGCGGAATGTGGTAAGGACGCCTCGCGTCGCGGCGGTAAGGATCGGCCTTGCGCCTCATGGTTCTTACGAAGGATCGTGGGGAGGTGCAAAAGACAGGCCCATAATGCGGGCCCGCGCGCGCGGTTCCGACCGAGGGCTAGCGGGCGGCAAAACTGGCGTTTGATGGGACCCGCACTGAAGCGCAACCCTGGGCGCAGCATTCCAGTGCAGCGCGGAGACCGCCACGCCTTGCCCAACGTAACCGGAAGGTCGCGATAAACCGCGCCCCCTACCCAATTATCGACGAGAACCAGCCGCGCTTGACAAACCCACGGAAGCCGAATGGGCGCCTTCTGGCGCTTTCTTTGCCGCTTCAGGCTCTTGAGACGGCACCTCGTCGAACAATTCGATCTTGGGCTTCGCTTTAAGTTGTATTTTCGGTTCGCTTTTGCCTGAGTTGGTCCAGAGGATTTTGTTCGCCTCCAGAACTCTCACGAGGAGATCCAACTCCTCGGCGCTCGCCACCCTGGCCGAAACTTCAAGCGCGCCGCTTACCATAGCAACACGATAGCCCGAGGCGCCGGTCGTGCCGTGTGACGATACCGCCGGACCCCCGCTAGTTGCGATTCCGTTTCCGCTCATCTCGTCCACCCTCTTTAGGAATGACGATTCTGACAGAAAGCTGGTTAACGAGAGGTAGATCAGCTAAGCGGATCGGTCATTTTGCCTCAGCGCCACTAGACCTCAGTGATCGCCGCGGACCAACCAAGATAGGTCTTGGGCGCTACCGGTTTCCCGGTCGCGCATAAGGAGGAGTAAAGTCTATGAACAAGATTGTTGCAGCAATTGTCTCGCTAGGGCTCGTAGTGGCCTTCGCCGCGCCCACCATGGCGGCCAACACCAAAACGCCGACGACCAAGGCCGCGTGCGAAAAGGCGAAAATGTCATGGGACGACGCCACGAAGAAGTGCACCAAGCCCAACATGTAAGTCGCTTTAGGAAGTGATCTAGCAAACGAGACGGCTTCAGGACGAGCCTCCTGGAGCCGTTTTTCTATCTTGACGTTCTTGATGGGCTCGCTCTGCCGGCTCCGGCGCGCGGAGTGCGGCGGTCCGCGTCACAGAGTCAAGCGGTGGCGGCAAGCCGATAGCTCGGCAGGCTAAGTTGCTGAATTACCTAACGGTAAAATCCTGAGCCTGATTACCCGGCTCTAGTGGCCAGGAGGCGTGCCCGTGCACTTGCGATTTTCCGAGTCCCACTGACAGCCGTTCGCTTGGCAATAAAACTCACTGTGCGACCCGCACCAACGAATGTTTTTTTGCTTTTGCAACCGGGATGGGGTTTTTTGCCGGTGCCACTGTCCCAAGTGCAAGAAGGATCTTCTGCACACTCCGTCTGGTACTCGTGGTCCTTGCAGGCAGCGGCCTCAGCGACGCTGCTTATGCTCGAACTGGCGAGGAACGAGGAACACAATAAAGGCGAGGATCGAGACAAGGCGATACCGCATCGGACCAAGCTCCAGCGCAGCGACATCATACACTTGGAGCCGTCTTCGCTGTGTGGCGGCCTCCAGTCGCACTGGAGCCGCCACGCAAGGAGCATCCGGTTGCAATTCGGTTGCAATTCGCGAAATGTTGCCCCTGAAACTCCTTGAGGATGGGTGGCCGAGCGGTTGAAGGCACCGGTCTTGAAAACCGGCAGACGCGCAAGCGTCTCGAGGGTTCGAATCCCTCCCCATCCGCCAAAATTTGATCCAGCACGGTCCGGATGCTTCCAACAAAGCGGTTAGAAACCGCGCATTTCCACCGTTTTATCTCTAGACAAGCCCGACACGTTCCGGCTTGGCCGCGTAGGCTGAGACGTAGGCTGGAGTTAGGCGGATGCCGTGGGCAAGCTATCAGCAGTCTTTGTGGCGCAGGTAACCAAGCCGGGGCGCTACCACGACGATGGCGGTCTTTACCCTGTTGAGCCCTGCTGAAAAAACAGAGGAAAAACAGCAAATCGGCCGACCCTTCGAGCCCGGGCAAAGCGGCAATCCGGCTGGTCGGCCGAAGGGCTCTCGCAACAAGGCCACGTTAGCCGTTGCTCTTGCTTGGCGGTGGAGCTGAGGAAATCACGCGCAAGGCCATTGAGCTGGCCAAGAAGGGCGACCTCGCAGCCATTCGTCTTTGTCTCGAACGGATTGCGCCTCCGAGAAAAGACCGCCCGGTCCTCTTTGCGCTGCCCTCTCTTGGCAAGCCAGTCAGCGAACGCATGGCTATGTAGCCTTGGATACTCATCTCGACGTTAACGGCATTCCAGGCGGAGACGGCCCACGAGAGAGTTGCGTGAACGTCCAGCTCGACGGCAGGCGATCGGTGCCGCGATCCGAGCAGCCAAGACTGAGGAGGAGGAGGCAATGAAGGCCTTCAAACCTTACGCCGATCAGCTCGCAGCCTGATCAAATGCCTTTGACGCCGCCAACCCGAAAGCGCTGAGCCCACGAGAATGATGGCGATGATGGTGAGTATGGTCGTCATGGGGGTTCTCTCGAAGGAACCCCTCCCTTTGTACAAACGTGGCGAGCCAGCGCCTGTTCCACGAAGAGTGAGGCGACCGCCAAAAAACAGCCAAAGTCAATGGAACTCCATGTGTTGATGGACTGCTCTAAAATAAAAAAAAATA
>DASSLP010000143.1:0-4828 GCA_035689365.1 Methyloceanibacter sp. | reverse complement strand
GCTCTTGGTCACTCGGCCGACCCATGGAGACTCCGGCTTGAGCGTGTGCGGGGTAAAACTGACTATGATGGCGTGGAGAGGATCAGCACCCAGGATCTGTTCGACTTCTTAGACGTGCCTCAGCGTGCCCGTACTGCCGGTACCTGTCGGCGACTAGCGGTGCTGATGAAAGAACTTGGCTGGGCGCCAATGAAGGCGAGAGGGCTAAGCCAGAGTGGCTTCAGCGATCAGGTGCGCGGTTACGCTCGGGCCAGTGCGCCCCGCGCCCGGTGACTTCAGGCCGCCCCCAAACCATTAAACCATATCACCATCACACAGTTACTCGCCGAGTAACTCGTCCTTACTACCTCCTCGACGCAAGGTGAGTGCGCGCGATGGTTACATGGTGTGAGGGGACGGTCCGAGCGCCTTTACCGAGGAGCCAAGGGCATTGAAACGCATGCGTCGGGGCAGCTCCATGAAGGCCGCGTTAAGCCGTGAATATAGGTTGAATGGTCAGAAAGAGAACCTTACCTCTGGTAGGCCGGGCGGGGCGCCCAGCCCCAATTTCAGCTATTTTCATGCCGCTCGACTTCTTTCACTCCGCAGTCCGCGTTTGGTTCGACCAAAGCTTCGCCGCGCCGACGCCGGCGCAAGCAGAGGCCTGGCCCGCCATCAAGGCCGGCCGCGACGTGTTGATCGCCGCGCCCACCGGCTCCGGCAAGACGCTCGCCGCCTTCCTGTGCGCCATTGATGGTCTCGTTCGCCAGGGGCTCGACGGCGGGCTCAAGGACGAGACGCAGATCGTCTATGTGTCGCCGCTGAAGGCGCTATCGAACGACATCCACCGCAATCTCGACATTCCGCTCGCCGGCATCCGCAACGAGCTTCGCGCGCAGGGACTGGCTGATGTCGTAGTCCGCTCTTGGGTGCGCACCGGCGACACGCCGCAAGCCGAGCGCCAGCGTGCCGCCAAGCTTCCGCCGCACATCGTGGTGACCACGCCGGAGTCACTCTACATCCTGCTCGGCTCCGACTCAGGCCGCGCCATGCTCAAGACCACGCGGGAGGTGATCGTGGACGAGATCCACGCTGTGGCCTCAAGCAAGCGTGGCTCGCATCTTACGCTGTCGCTCGAGCGGCTATCCGCGCTGTGCGGCGGCAAACTGCAGCGGATCGGGCTGTCTGCCACTCAGAAGCCGATCGAGGAGGTCGCGAGTTTTCTGGTCGGCGCTGGCACGGACCACAAGCAGCCGCTAATCGTCGACGGCGGACATTATCGTACGCGCGATTTGCAGCTCGAAGTGCCCCCTTCCCCTCTCGAAGCCGTGATGTCAGCGGAGATCTGGGATCAGGTCTATGACCGGCTCGCTGAGCTGATCGAAGGCCACCGCACCTCGCTTATCTTCGTCAACACGCGGCGCATGGCCGAGCGCGTCACGCGCAACCTCTCTGACCGGCTTGGCGAGGCGCGGGTCGCCACGCACCACGGCAGCCTTGCCAAAGAGCAGCGTCTCGATGCTGAGCAACGCCTGAAGTCAGGCGCGCTTTCCGCCATGGTTGCCACCTCCTCGCTCGAGCTCGGCATCGACATCGGCGATGTAGATCTCGTCTGCCAGCTTGGTTCGCCACGCTCGATCGCGGCTTTCCTCCAGCGGGTCGGCCGTTCAGGCCACAGCGTCGGCGGACAGCCAAAGGGGCGCCTATTCCCCCTCTCCAACGACGATCTCGTCGAATGCGCCGCGCTGATCGACAGTGCGAATCACGGCGAGCTCGACCGGCTGATCATGCCGCAGGCGCCAGTTGACGTGCTCGCCCAGCAGATCGCGGCGGAAGTCAATGCGCAGGAGTGGGACGAGGGCCAACTCTTCGGCCTCGTTCAACACGCCTCGCCTTACCGCAACTTGGAGCGCGAAACCTATGCCTCGGTACTGCGCATGCTCGCCAATGGTTTCACCACGCGGCGCGGGCGGCGCGGCGCCCTGATCCATCGCGACGAGATCAACGGCGTATTGCGCGGGCGGCGCGGGGCTCGGCTCACGGCGATCACCTCGGGCGGCACAATCCCCGACAATTCCGATTTCCAGGTTCTGCTCGAGCCTGAGAACGTGGTGGTCGGCACGGTCAATGAGGATTTTGCCGTGGAGAGCCTCCAGGGCGATATATTTCAGCTCGGCAACACTGCCTATCGCATCATCCGCGTCGAGCGTGGCGTGGTGCGCGTGGAGGACGCGCAAGGTCAGCCGCCGACGATCCCGTTCTGGCTCGGCGAAGCCCCGGCACGCACTGACGAGCTCTCCCAATCCGTCTCGCGCTTCCGTTCAGAGATTGAGCGCCGCCTCAACGACGGCGCGGCCGTAAGCGTCCTCGGATTCCTCGTGGACGACCTTCGTCTCGACCGCGCAGCGGCCGAGCAGATCGTCGACTACTTAGGTGCGGCCTATCGCGCGCTTGGCGCGCTGCCGACGCTCGAGACGCTCGTCTTCGAGCGCTTCTTTGATGAGGCGGGCGGCATGCAGCTCGTGATCCACTCGCCCTATGGCAGCCGCATTAACCGCGCCTGGGGGCTCGCGCTCCGCAAGCGCTTTTGCCGCAAGTTCAATTTCGAGCTCCAAGCGGCTGCAACGGAAGACAACATTGTGCTGTCGCTGACCACTGCGCACAGCTTCGAGCTCGCGGATGTCGCGCGATATCTCAACCCGAAGACCGTGCGCGACCTGCTCATTCAGGCACTGCTTGATGCGCCGATGTTCGGCACGCGTTGGCGCTGGGTAGCCGGCGTTGCGCTTGCCCTGCCGCGCTTCCGCGGTGGGAAGAAGGTGCCCCCGCAGCTTATGCGCATGATGTCCGAAGATCTTGTCGGCACGATCTTCCCGGACCAAGTCGCCTGCGCCGAAAATCTCGTCGGCGAGCGCGAGGTGCCAGACCATCCGCTGGTGACGCAGACCATTTCCGACTGCCTGCATGAGGCAATGGATATCGACGGACTGGAGCGCCTGCTCGCAGATATCGAGTCAGGCAAGATCAGGATCATCGCCCGCGATCTGACCGAGCCTTCGCCGCTTGCACGCGAGGTACTCACCGCCCGGCCTTATGCCTTTCTCGACGATGCGCCTTTAGAAGAGCGCCGCACGCAAGCGGTGATGAGCCGCCGTTGGCTCGATCCGGACACCGCCGATGAGATCGGCCGCCTCGACGAGGCGGCGATCGCACGCGTGCGCGAGGAGGCGTGGCCAGACGCCGCCCACGCCGATGAGTTGCATGACGCGCTGGTCTGGTTTGGCTTCCTCACCGAGGCAGAAGCCGATGCGCGTGAGAACTGGAAGGAGTCGCTCATGCAGCTCGCGCAATCTCGCCGTGTTGCGTTGTTCACCGCGCCGGAGGCCATGTTCTGGATACCGGCCGAGCGGCTGCGGCAGGTCGAGGCAGTTTATCCCGGTGCCGTGGTCGAGCCCGCCATCGCGGCGCCCGCCAGTGCCGACCAAACTTGGCAGCGAGACGCTGCTTTGGTCGAGCTGGTGCGCGGGCGGCTCGAAGGCCAAGGGCCCACGACGCTTGCTCAGCTCGCCGGCACATTCGGGCTTCCGCCAGAGCGAATTTCCGCCGCACTCACTGCACTCGAACTCGAAGGCTTCGCCCTTGCCGGCTCCTTCACTCCGGGCGGAAGCGAGCGGGAATGGTGCGAGCGGCGGCTGCTCGCCCGCATTCACCGCTATACGGTGAAACGGCTCCGCGCCCAAATCGAGCCTGTCTCCGCGCGCGATTACCTGCGCTTCTTGTTCAATTGGCAGGGCGTCTCGCCCGATACCCGACGCGAAGGAGCGCAGGCGCTTTATGCTGTAGTCGAGCAGCTTGCTGGCTTCGAAGCGCCAGCTGCCGCATGGGAGAGCGCGATCCTGCCCGCAAGGCTTTCCGATTATGAGCCGAGCCTACTCGATGATGCCTGTCTCTCGGGTCGCGTCTCCTGGGCACGGCTCGGGGCGCCTGCAGCCAAGCCGAAATCGAACGGCAGGCGCCCTGCCCCGCTCAAATCTACGCCGATCAGCCTGTTCCCACGCAAGGCGGCCTCCGTCTGGGCGCGACTGAGTGCAGACGAGCCGCCGCATGTCAGCGCTAGGGCTGCAAAGGTTGCCGAGTTCATTCGCGAGAACGGCGCGTCCTTTTTCGACGAGATCGTCGAGGGCACGCATCTTTTGCGCACACAAATCGAGGAGGCGCTCGCGGAGCTTGTCGCCGCCGGTCAGGCGATCTCAGACAGCTTCGCCGGCTTGCGCGCGCTGCTTGTCCCGCCTCGCCATCACCGGCGCCGTCCGAACGCTGCGCGTCTAGCTCGTGCCGGCAGATGGGCGCTCGCCAACCGCAAGTCCGCCAAGAGCGATCGCGCGCAGCACGTAGAGCAGATAGCGCTTGCGCTGCTCTGCCGCTACGGCGTCGTGTTTATGCACATGCTCGAGCGCGAGGCTTCGTCGCTGCCGCGATGGCGCGAGCTGTTGCGCGTCTATCGCACGCTTGAGGCCCGTGGCGAGATCAGGGGCGGACGCTTCGTGTCCGGGTTCTCAGGCGAGCAATTCGCCCTTCCCGAAGCGGTTGCCGCTTTACGCGCGATCAGGCGCCACGCCGCTAACGACAGTCTCGTCTCGGTTTCCGGCGCCGATCCCCTGAACCTCGCCGGTATCCTCACGCCGGGGCCGAAGGTCGCGGCGCTTGCCGGCAACCGCGTGCTTTATCGCGACGGCATGCCTATTGCCTTCCTGGAAGGTGACAGCGCCCGGTTCCTCGAAGCGGTCGAACCGGAGATCGAGAACATGGCGCGGCTCGCGCTATACGGCCACGCCGAACCGGCCACGCA
>DASSLP010000142.1:0-6911 GCA_035689365.1 Methyloceanibacter sp. | reverse complement strand
ACCCTCCAAGGTTTTCACCGCTTGGTTAACCTTCTATAATTCTGGAATTATCGAAATATAGCCGCATTGTCAAGCGTACCCATGAAAAAGGCTCAGTGGGTCGTCGCGTTCGCGCATCGCCCGGAGCAAGGTCACCAAAGGTAGCCCTTAAGCTCCGGGCGCCTTTGCGCCAGCAACAACTCCCACCAAACTTCGATTGCGCGACAGTCGTGGCGAACGGCAAGGGTGTGCCGCAGCCGGGGAAGATCCTATAGGAGGTCACAAAATCCCCGATGAAATCGAAGTGCGGTCGAAACCGCGTATCGGCGAGCATCCGCCACGAATTGCCGCAAACCGGAAAGACTTTGCCCTTCTCGATCAAATGATGAGCGTCAAGCTCGAAGGCGTCGCGCTGCTCGGGCAATCTGCCCTTGTAAATGACTGCCTGTCCGTAATCCTCGCAGGCCGTCTCCAGCCCATCGAGCTTGAACAGCCTGTAGGTGGCCGAGAAGAACTTGGCCTGCCCGAGCTTTCGCTTCATCGCCTCATTCTTGATGTCGATGGGCTTGCTGCCCACGAGGCGCGGATCGAGAAAGCCTGCGCGCTTCGCCATCGGCAGGAAGTCGTTCCAATAGAGCGCTCCGCCCAAGCACTCGCCATAGAGAACCGGGTCAGCACGCACGCTGTCTGGCAGTCGCCGGTCGCAATAGACGTCGGCGAAATGGAGCTCGCCTCCGGGTTTGAGCAGGTCGTAGGCGCCGCGCAACACGGCGGGCTTGTCGATCGAGAGATTGATCACGCAGTTCGACACGATCACATCGAAGCTCGCAGTCTCAAGCCCGAGCTCGCCGAGCTTCTCGATATAGCCCTTGAGGAACCGGACATTGGGCCGCGAGAAGCCGAACTTCCGCGTATGCCACTCGATATGCGACCGCGCCGTGGCGAGCTGTTCTTCGGTCATGTCGACGCCTACGACCTCTCCGTCGGAACCGACGAGTTGCGCGATCATGTAGACATCGCGCCCAGAGCCTGACCCAAGATCGAGCACGCGCGCACCTTCGAGCGCGGCCGGCACGACGATGCCGCAACCGTAATATTTCGATCGAACCTCCTCATGCACATTGGCAAGCAGAGGCTCAAGATGCGAAGGCACGCCGCCGCCGTCGCAGCAGGCCGAAGTTTTGAGATCTTCGGAGGATTTGAGGACTTTGCCGTAATAGTCCTTCACGACTTCGAGGTTCATGGCGCCGCGCCTTACCTTCCGGCCATACAAGCTGATCCAGTTTAGCAGCGGAGAAGCTTTCAAGCAGGCACTTCAGGCGCTCACTTCCGTGAGCATCTAGATCTGCGCGCCGCGGAAGCCGGTGGCGAGCACGTACATCTCGGCGGACTCGGCGCGTGAGGCCTTTGGCTTCACATGGCGGGCCTTGGCAAAGGAGCTGTTGAGCCGTGCCACGAGCTCCTTGCCTGCTCCGCCTTGCAGCACCTTAGCAAGGAAGGCGCCGCCAGGGGCGAGAACCTCCTCGGCAACGTCGAGCGCCGCCTCGACCAGCCCCACGATGCGCAAGTGGTCGGTCTGCTTGTGGCCTGTCGCCGGCGCATGCATGTCCGACATCACGAGGTCTGCCCTCTTGCCGTTCAACGCCCCGCGGATGCGGTCGGCCGCGTCGGGATCGGTCAGATCGAGCCTGAGCGCGGTCACACCGGAGATTGGCTCGATCTCGACGACATCGACGGCAATCACCCTGCCCTTCCCCGCCATGACTCCCACCCGCTGCGCTGCGACCTGACTCCATCCGCCCGGCGCCGCGCCAAGGTCGACCACGCTCATGCCGGGTCTCAACAGATGATATTTGTCGTCGATCTCGGAGAGCTTGAAAGCGGCGCGCGAGCGATAGCCCCTGCGCTTCGCCTCCTCGACATAAGGATCGTTCAACTGCCGCGTGAGCCAACGCGTCGAGGCGAGCTTGCGCCCCTTCGCGGTGCGGAGACGCACTGCAAGCCGCCTCGTTCCACCCGATCCTTCCTTCGAACGCCCTTTCATCGACCTTACCGCATGTTAATGACGCAGAACGCCTGCAAAACCTTGACCTTAGGGCCCCTCTCGCCCCATGTGCGCCTTATCGGCCTTCTAACACCTGCCACATGCCCCGCTATTTCGTCACCCTCATCGTCGCCATCGCTCTCTTCATGGAGACCATGGACTCGACGGTGATCGCGACGTCGCTGCCGGCCATCGCCTCAGACCTCCACGAAGACCCCATCGCGCTCAAGCTTGCGCTCACCTCTTACCTGTTGTCGCTTGCGGTGTTCATCCCCTTGAGCGGCTGGGTCGCCGACCGCTTCGGGGCACGCACGGTGTTCCGCGCGGCCATCGTAGTGTTCACGCTCGGCTCTGCCGCTTGCGGCTTCGCGCAAGGCCTGCCCGACTTCGTGCTGTTTCGCATCGTCCAGGGCATGGGCGGGGCGATGATGGTGCCGGTGGGACGGCTCGTCATTTTGAGGACCGTGCCCAAGTCCGAGCTCATCTCGGCGCTTGCTTGGCTCACTATGCCGGCACTGCTCGGGCCCGTGATCGGGCCGCCGCTTGGCGGCTTCATCACGACGTTCGTATCGTGGCGCTGGATTTTCTGGATCAACATTCCCGTGGGCTTGCTCGGCGTCATCCTCGCCACGCGCTATGTCGCCGACATCCGCGAAGAGGGACTGCCGCCGCTCGACGTCAAAGGCTTCATCCTGTCCGGGGTCGGCCTCGCCGGGCTTGCCTTCGGCATCACCACCATAGGCCAGGGGTTGTTGCCGCCGGCGCTGGTGGTGGCACTGCTCGCTGTCGGCGTCATCGGCTGCTGGCTCTATGTGCGGCACGCACGGGAAGCCAGCGCACCCCTGCTCGATCTCGACCTGCTCAAAGTCGACACGTTCTTTGCGAGCGTGGTCGGCGGGTTTCTCTACCGCATCGGGGTCGGGGCCACGCCATTCCTGCTGCCGCTCTTCCTGCAATTAGGGTTTGGCATGAACGCGCTCCAGTCGGGGCTGCTCACCTTCGCGAGCGCCGTAGGTGCCATCGCCATGAAGACGACAGCGGCCCCCATCCTGCGCCGATTTGGCTTCAAGCGCGTATTGGTGGTCAACGCCGTGTGGAGCAGCTTCTTCATCGCCGCCATGGGCATGTTCACGCTCGGCACGCCGCACACCATCATCCTTGCGTTGCTGCTCGTCGGCGGCTTCTTCAAGTCGCTGGAGTTCACGTCCATCAACTCGATCGCCTATGCCGACATCGACGTCAAGGCGATGAGCCGCGCCACGAGCTTTGCCAGCGTGGCGCAGCAATTGTCTCTGTCTGCTGGCGTTGCGGTGGGCGCGCTCGTGCTCGAGGTCGAGCGCATGGGACGCGCCGACAACACTGTCGTGGCCGGCGATTTCCCGCTTGCCTTCCTTCTGGTCGCGGTGATCGCGGCAAGCTCGTCACTGATCTTTTCGATGCTGCCGAAAGAGGCGGGTTCGAGCCTGTCGGCTCGGGCGCGGCCGGTGGGCGTTGTCGAGGAAGCCGCTCCAGCTTCGCAAGCCTAGGATTGCGGCCGCTCCAAACTTGGTTGAGGCTGCCGCTGCCCATCCCCATGCGCGCGAGGCGAACCACGACCGTCATGTCCATCCTCGGCCATGAGCGTGGCAAGGATGCCTTCGCGCAAGCCACGGTCAGCCACGCGCAGTCGCTGGCAGGGCCAGGTCCTGAGCAACGCCTCGAGGATGGCACAGCCCGCGAGCACGAGATCGGCGCGCTCCTGCCCGATGCAGGGCTGAGCGACGCGCTCGGCGTAGCTCATGGCGATGAGGTCGCTCGACACGGTGCGCACATCTCGCGCGCTGAGCCAGCAGCCGTCGACACGGGCGCGCTCATAGACCGGCAGCTTAAGATGAATGCCCGAGATCGTGGTCACAGTGCCCGAGGTGCCAAGGAAATGAGCGCGCTTTCGCGCGATCCTCTCGCCGAAGCGATGCTTGGCCTCGAAGCTTTTGAGCCCTGCCATCACATCCCTGACCATCGCCTCGTAGCTTTCAGCCGTGACGTCGCGTCCGCCGTGGCGCTCGGCGAGATTGACCACGCCGATCGGCAAGGAGGTCCAGGCGGCGATGCAGGACTGTATGCCGATCCGGTCATGAAGGGTGCGGCGCCAGGGACGTCCGCGCCGAGAGAGGTCGAGCCAAATCAACTCCGAGCTGCCGCCGCCGATGTCGAACACGAGCGCCCAGTCGCAATTGCGGTCGATCAGCGAGGCGCATCCCGAGACCGCTAGCTTGGCCTCGGTCTCCTGGCCGACGATCTCGATGGAAAGACCGGTCTCGCCCCGTACGCGCTCGATGAACTCGCCGCTGTTGGAGGCGATGCGGCAGGCCTCGGTCGCGATCAGCCGCGACCGCGTCACCCCCCTGCGGCTCATCTTCTCGGCGCAGACCTTCAGTGCCTCGATGGTGCGTTTCATGGCGGCTTCCGACAGCCTGCCAGTGCGGAGCACGCCTTCGCCGAGGCGGATGATGCGTGAGAAGGCGTCGATAACGAGGAAGCCGCGGCGCGAGGGTTTGGCGATCAGCAGGCGGCAGTTATTGGTGCCGAGATCGAGAGCGGCATAGACGGCAGGTGCAAGGGAAATGGAAGGTACAAGCGGCACTCGCACGCTCGTATCGTTTTTGCCCTGGGCTGCCCCCAAGAGGCTATCGGCCGGCGCGTTCACCCGCGCCGTAGCTACGATCTGCGAGGGGCTCCCCCCCACGCAGTTGCCGGTCTCGCTCCGCGCGGCACTCGCATCACGCGAAGCTATGGCAGCCGTGCGGGCATCGCCGCTCGGCCCACTCACAGTGTTTCAACCTCTAAGCGCCGGAGCCGCCTTCGGCTTTGCGAATCCTGGCCAGCGGCCGGAGCGTTGGTCCTATAGATCTAATCTATCAAGCTATTGTGGCACGTAAAGGAGCTTTTCCTGCGGCGCGCGTCGTCGAGGCCGCTTGATCGGCGGGAAGAGACGCCAATCCTGGAATACGGAAGGCGAGCAGCATCGCGCTCCAGGCAAAGGCGACCACGCCAAGCATCCAGGTCTGCCAAAACTCAAAGCCGGACACGCCGACGGCGCCTCCGACAGCGAACAGCGCATAGGCGGCTCCCTGAAGTAGAGGAGGCCAGGCGCCGATAGCCCAAAGCGCGGCGAGGCCAACGCCGAGAAGGAGCAGTGCGCCGATGGCGCCAAGCTCGAGCCAGGTCTGCAAATAGATGTTGTGCGGATGGCGCGCCTCGCGGCCCTTCAAGGCATAGGCGGCGTGGCTCGGATCGTCGGCGTCGGCTGGGATCTTGAGATGCAAGTCGCGCGAGCCGCAGATGCCGATGCCGGTGAGCGGCCTCTGATAGACGTCGTCGGCGACGTACTTCCAGATATAGAAGCGGGCGGCGACGCTCTGCGGCGGCAGCCACGTCCAATTCTCCCAACCGAGCTTGTAGGGCAGAGCGCCAAGAGGCACAGCGAACAGCACGGCGACAACCCAAGCTCCGACGACTAAGAAGCGCACCGCCTTGAGCGACAGCGCGGCTGTGGCAAGCACGAGCGCGCTCACGAAAAACGCCATCACTGAGGTGCCGCTCTCGGACAGGAGCGTCGCAACCGCTGTCACCACGACGAGCGCAGCAAATGCCTACTTGACGCAACGCTCTCGTTGGCAGCGCCGCGGCAAACAGCAGGCCGGGAACGAGCAAAAGCACAATGCTGGTAACGTTGCGGTTGAGAACGAACGCCGAAATCTCGGTCACCTCACCGTTTTCGATCTTCATTTTCTTGGGCGTGAGTTGGAAGACCTGCACGATGTGGTTGTTGATGAAGCGCATGACCGACTCGTGAAACACGATCTCGAACAGGAGATACGCCGCACCGAGCAGGAGACCGGCGAGAGCGGACTTCGCCAGCACGCGCGCCTGGTCGCTGCTGCGCAAGAGGATGCAGCAATCAGGAAGGCGCCGACCGCGAGCCCAAGCACGGTAACTGCCTTGACAAGTGCTGCGGCCCGCTCGGGCGCCCACAGGGCATTGATGAAGAGGTAGGCGATGAAGAGCGCGAGCGCGAAGCCGAAGGCAGTCTTGAACAGCTTCACCGGAAGTTCAGGCTCGATGGTGAAGACGTGGAACGCGGCACTTAGCGCGAGGAGGCCAAAGAGAACCGGCACGAGTCGCGGCACGCCGCCGACGGAAAAGCAGATGAAGCCAATCAGGACTGCCTGCAGGCGGAACGGCAGGCGCGCCTCTCCTCCCCAATCGCGTAAAGCGGCAAGACTCAACGCCATGTCACGCGGGTCCCCTGCCCGAGCGGCCCTATCGCATCAGACCACCGCTCCTCCCGCTCCGGGCACCCGCATCTTAGCAATTTCCACGACGGCGGTGTGGCAGGCAACTCGCGCCGAGAAGTATCGAATATCTGCCTTAGTTACGTTTTTTGTGTATGAAAAAAGCCGAGCAAATTGCCTGCTTATTTCATTGAAAGCGCCCGTAGCTCAACGGATAGAGCACCAGACTTCGAATCTGGGGGTTGCAGGTTCGAGCCCTGCCGGGCGCGCCAATTAAATCAATCACTTAATATCGTGACCTATCGGCTATCTGGGTATCGCCTGGGGTAACAATTCTCTTGAATTTTGGTAAGAGGGCATTCAAAAAGAGGTATTCAAAAGGCGTGGCGCCTCTGCAGTGTTTGAGATTGAGCTATGAGCGGACGTGGCGGTCGAAGGCCCGGAGCAGGACGCCCTCCAGGTTCAAAGAATCAGCGAACGGTAGAAATTGCTCGCGCGGCTGTAGAGGCCGGCATTACCCCCCTCGAGGTAATGCTAAACGCTATGCGCGAACTGTGGGAGCAGGGAACTCCAGAATCTAAGCGCGAAGCTGCGGCAATAGCCAAAGACGCAGC
>DASSLP010000141.1:0-5271 GCA_035689365.1 Methyloceanibacter sp. | reverse complement strand
GACTTGACGGTTTCGGCGTATGCGCTCGCCCGTGCTTTCTTGGCGAGCGTAGATCCAGTGGCCGCCACCAAGACTAAAGCCGCAATCCCAATAAGCGGGAGCACATTGCGCGCCGGGACTATGCGCATAAGAGTTTCCCTTTAGAGCCTGTCGGCTAGCAGGGAACCTATAGCCCGTAACGCCGATCACTGAACCGGCGCGGGCTCGCCTCGATTTTCGCGCGACAGCAGGAAGCGGAAGAACTCGGCGCCCTCGCGTGCCCGGCGCTTGAACATCTCGACGCTGGAGAACATCTCGCTGGTCATTTCCCAGACCTTGCGCGGGCGGAAATAGAAGCGCCGATAGAACTCCGCGACAGCCTCGAAGATCTCCTCATGCGAGAGGTGCGGATAGCTTAGCGCGGCCACCTGCACTCCGGAATGACCGACGAGGCCGCTGCTGTTGTCGCGCAGCCAGCCATTCTCTGCGGCCTGCCGATAAAGGAAGGTGCCAGGGTAGGTAGCAGCCAAGGAGACCTGGATCGTGTGTGGGTTCATCTCCTGCGCAAATTTGATGGTCTCTTGAATCGTCTCATGGCTCTCTCCCGGCAAACCGATCACGAACGTGCCGTGGATGGTGATGCCGAGCTTGTGGCAGTTCTCGGTGAACTGCCGGGCATGATCGAGGCGCACGCCCTTCTTGATGTTGATGAGGATGTCGCGGTTGCCGGTCTCGTAACCAACGACGAATAGCCTGAGGCCATTGTCCTTGAGCACTTTCAGCGTGTCGTAGGGGACATTGGCTTTGGCGTTGCAGGACCACGGGACGCCGATCTCGCCCATGCCGCGGGCGATCACCTCAGAGCGCTTGAGATCGTCGGTGAAGGTATCGTCGTCAAAGAAGAACTCCTGAACCTCTGGAAAGTACTCCTTGGCCCTGCGCATCTCGGCGACGACGTGTTCAGCGCTGCGCGTCCGGTATTTATGGCCACCGATGGTTTGCGGCCACAGGCAGAAGGTGCAGCGCGACTTGCAACCGCGGCCCGTATAGAGCGAGACGTAGGGGTGGTGCAGATAGCCGATGAAGTAGTCATCGATCACAAGGTCGCGCTTATAGACGTCGACCACAAAGGGAAGCTGATCCATGTCGTGCAGGATCGCCCGTTCGGGATTGTGCACGATCTCGCCGTTGCGGCGGTAGCTGATGCCGTCGACCTCCTCGAGCGGATGGCCCTCGGCGATTTCCTTGATGGTAAAATCGAACTCGGCGCGGGCGACGAAGTCGACGGCCTTCGATGCGCCGAGCGAAACGTCGGGGTGTACTGCGACATGCGCGCCGACGAAGCCAAGCAGAAGCTTCGAGTTAGCGTCCTTCAAGGCCTCGGCGACTTGCACGTCATAGGGGAAGGACGGCGTGCTGGTGTGCAAGACAGCGAGCTCGTAGTCCTTGGCCATGGGCAGCACATCGTCGAGCGACAGTCCACGCGCCGGTGCATCGATCAGGCGGCTGCCCGGCACGAGCGCCGCAGGTTGGGCGAGCCAGGTCGGATACCAGAAGGAGCGGATCTCACGCTTCGCCTGATAACGCGACCCGGCGCCTCCATCGAATCCTTCGAACGATGGTGGGTTGAGGAATAGCGCCTTAAGCATCGATATCACCCCGTCTTGATCAGGCCCGTATTGTGTCCCCGGGCGCCCTAACGGGCGCTCCGTTTTCGCTTTGGGAAGAAGCTACCACAAAGAGGGCTGAGCCGGCGAGTTCGGAAGCAGCCATGGGAACCCCGCAGTGTTTGGCGTGATGCAGCGCTCGACTTCCTCGGGCGCCGTGCCCAGCGTCTCCGCCTCGGTATCCATGAGCACCGGACGTCCGCCGGCATGAACGACGGCAGCTACTGTGCCGTAATTGGTGTTGGCCGGAACGAGCACGTCGCGGCCCTCGACGCCCAAAGCGCGGAAAATGATCTCGAGTGCTGAGGTGCCGCTATTCACGGCGACACCGTGCTTACGCCGAGATAATCGGCGAAGCGCCGCTCGAATTCCTCTCCGTAGGTGCCGAGTGTCAAGCAGCCGCGCCGCGCGCCGGCGGTACCACGCGGACTGGCGAACTCTTTAACATCGTTCATCGCGCTCCACGCCTTCCTCAGTCGCTGCGATTCTCTCTAGCAAGGGCCGGCTCTGCCGAAGGCGCCGGGTCCTGGTGCTCACGGCGCCAGTGGCCGCGCGCCTCGAACCACTGCCAGGCGAGGAGTCCGGGGATTCCGAAGGTGAGTTCCCGTGCGCGCCGCGCGAGAGCGAGCGCCAGCGCCCCCTCCGCCGGGATCGACAGTAGCGTACCCACCAAGAGGAAGCCACCCTCCTGGGCCCCAAGCGCTCCGGGGATAAGGAAAGCCGCGGCGCGCACCCCCTGAACCAGGCTTTCGATCAGGAATGCCACGAGGAAACTTGACGGGTAGCCGAGCAGCCAAAGCGCGATCCACACCTCCAAGACGCCGAGGGTCCAGGTCGCCGATAGCCAGGAGATACTGATGAGCACATCCTTACGGCGGGCGTAGATGCGGCGGGCTTGCTCGTCGATGGCGTCGGCGCTGTCCAACAATGTTGTGTCGAGCGGCCCTATGAAGTTCTCAACGAGCCGCGCCAAAGTGCCGAACAATCCGCGCCGCTGCGCCAGATAGAAGCCGAAGACGAGGACAATGCCGACCAGCACCGCGACCAGCACCGGCAATAGGACTCCATCAGCCGCGACGTAGAAGGCGAGCAGCACAAGCCCGAGCAGCGTGAACGCGATGAGCGTGACGAGTGTGAGGGTGAGATCAGTCACAAGGCTCGCCGCGACGAGCGATCCGGACATGCCGAGCTTTGTGAACAGCCTGATGCGCACGAGGTCGCCGCCAATGCCGACCGCCGGCAAGAGAATGTCCACGGATTCGCCGATCCAGCGCCCCCACAACAATGTGCGGAAGCTCGGCCGCTTGCCGGGCTCGAACAGGGGACGCCAACCCATCGCCTCCGTTGCGAGCGGTAGGATGTGCACCCCGGCGATCAGGGCGAGCCCCGAGACGCCCGCCACAGCCAGCGCCGCCGCGATGTCGCCGATGCCGTAATAGCCGATGATTAGGACGAAGACCGACAGGCCGGCGAGAAAGGCGATCCAGCTCGCGCGCTTAAGATGCGGATTGAGCGTGTGCATGGAACCTTACGCCTCGCGGACCAATCGGGACCTAACGCTGTCAGGCCTAGGTGGTACCGGGGTGAAGCGCAAGGCACTCATGCGGAGCGCCGCGGGACGATGCGTCCACCGCGTGCAAGCCCAAATTCGCGGCCCCGCCATATAACCCTCCGCTTGCCCATCGCCAGCACCCAGAACAGGAGGCCTGTGAGATCGCGCAGCGGCAGGAGCCAAAGGGCGCGGAGGCCCGCGCCGTCGCGGAATATCAGTGCCGTCCCCGCCGCCGTGACGAGCCGAACCGCAATCGCTCCCAACAGGACTGCGACGCCCACGGGGTCAAACAGCCTGAACGCAGCATAAAGCAGTGCGAAGGGAAGCGACCGGATGAGCACCGATGCGGCAAAACCAACGGGCCTCGCAGTGCGCGTGTTCTGGTCCCAGTAGATCTGATGCCGCCACCAGCTCCTGGCGCCGTCGAGATCAATGGTAAGGTCGACAAAATAAGGCAGGAGAACCATGCGCTGGCCGCGCTTGAGAATACGTCGGCCGAGCTCGTAATCCTCCACGAAATAATCGGCGAGCGACGCAAGCCCGCCCACTGCTTCGAGCGTCGTCCGGCGCAACGCAACCGAGGCGCCGAGACACATCCCGCTCGCTCCGGCCATGTAGGCGAACACCGCGCTCGGGATGAATTCGGCGTTGTAGCTGAGCAGCTCGAGCTGCTCGTACCAACGGCGAGTGTCGACGCCCTTATACAATGTGCAGACATAGCCGACGTCCGTGTCGCAAAGCGGCGCGGTGACGCGCATGAGGTAATCCGGCGGCGTGAATACGTCGCTGTCGCTGATGACGAGGATGTCGTGCCTCGCAGCCGACAACGCATTCTGCAAATTCTGCACCTTGCCGTTCATCGCCGGCTCGGATTGCACCGCGACCACCGTCGCCCGCTCTGGCCCATATTCTTGCTGCAAGCGGCGAAGTAGTGGCAGCGCAGGGTCGTCAAGCCGCTGCACCGACATTACCACCTGGTAGTCGGGATGGTTCTGGCTCAAGGCGCCGCGCAGATTGCGCTCGAGATTGCGCTCAAGCCCGTAGATCGGCTTGAGCATGGTGACGGGAGGCGCTTGGCCTGCGCCAGCGTCCCGCGATCCCCCGTCCCGGAGAAACAGAAAGGCCGTCGCCAGCGCGGCAACATAAAAGACTGAGCCCCCGACAACGGGGATCAGCAGCAGGGCTTGGACAAGGCTCACGCGTTGTCCGGGGTTTTCAAAACTTGACCAGCCAGGGCAGCTGCTCCAGGACCGCGTGCACAGACCCGAGATTGCCCTTGCGCATCAGTGCCTTAGCGCCTTGCCGCAAGTGGCCACGCTTGAAAGACTGATACGCGTCATGCGTTGAGACTCCGACATGCTGCATGACGCTCGAATCGCGGTAGCAGTCGATCATGCACTTGGTGCAGCCGTCGCGCACCCGCTGCGAGCCGTCGAAATCCTTGATATGGCACATGGGGCGGTCCCAGTTGTGGCAGCGCCACAGATCGAGGTGCCAGTCGAGATAGAAGTATTGGAAGCCGCCGAGGCAGGGGAAGCGCTGCTCCTCGCCGCGCACGAAGCGCTCCATCTCATCGAGCGAGGCTGTGGGATTGACTACCTGAAAACGCTTCTTCAGCGCCTTGACCTGCTCGAAGGCCTGAAGCAACTCGGCGTCGGAATAGTTCACCAGGTTCGAGTCCGAGAAGCTCAGGAAGTTCGACTCGAGCTTGGTGAGGGGATAGGAGAAGGTGACCGCCTTGAAGCCGAGAGACTTGAGAAAGTCGGGCAAGGCGTCGTAGTCCACGAGCCTGCTCATGGTCACCGACGCCGTGGAATGCAGGCCGAGCTCGTCGATCACCGCGTTGGCTTCGCGGATGCGCTCGCACACGCCAGGCAGCCCCCGGTTCCGCTCATGCGTCTCTGCTTCGGCCGCGTCGATCGATATGATGAAGCTTGAGAGACCCGCGTCGGCAAGTTCGCGGATGCGATGCGGCTTCAAGAGGCCTGCATTGGTCACGAGCAGGACCTTCATACCGAGGGCGCTCGCGCGATGAACGATCTCGGCCAGATCCGGATGCAGCATCGGCTCGCC
>DASSLP010000140.1:0-8568 GCA_035689365.1 Methyloceanibacter sp. | reverse complement strand
GCCGACGAAGCGTCCTGCCTGATTGGCCTCCTTGATAATCAGGCGGGCCCCTTGAATGCCTTTGTCGAAGATCGGCTTCTCGGCATAGGAGAGCGGCAGCGGCTCATCGTAGTGCTTGCCGAGATAGACGATCGTGACGGGCGGCTTGGTCTCGACCCCTGGCATTGCTTCGGGCGTTGCAGTTGGGGCGGTCGGGGTCGCGGGTGCGGCTGGAACAGCTGCACCCGGACTTGATGGCTGCTGCGGCGTCTCGGCGGAAGCAGGAGGCTGCGCGGTTGGAGCGGCGGCAGGGGGCGGTGCCGGATTAGACGGCTCCGCCGCACCGGCGAGAACTGGTTCGAGCAAGACGAAGGCGAGAACACCGATAGCCGCAAGAGAAGCAAGGCGCATGGGTCCGCGACGCAATCTACCGACAGACAAACTCATAGACGAATGCTTGCTCCTACGACACTGCCGGCGAACGGCGATGAAGATAACTCCAAAGGGCGCTTATTTTTCAGACATGGCATCGAATGGCAATGCGCACTGCACAAAATGCGAGACGGCTCGCTGACGCTGCTGAAACTTGCGGATATATGGGGAGCAGGAATCGGCCATCCAGGTCGTGGCAAATCTTTATGCCACGTCTTCCAAGGTGAAAGCCGCCAAGCCTGGGCAAAGGCTTGACGGCTATCGCTGCGAAGCTGAATAAAATTTAATGTCGAGCGAACAAGTGCGTTTACTGCGATGGCTTGTTCACTTTGGCAACGGAGTTTGGATTCACCGTCCGAACCCAGGCGATGATCTTCCATAGATCGTCGGAGCTTTTCACTAGAGTTCCGAACGGTGGCATTGGTCCGACAACGTTCTCCGAACCCTTGCGGACATAGCCCGCCTGTTTCAGCCCGTCGGAGCCCAAGGTTACAAGTCGGAACAGCGTGTCGTCGTCGGGACCATAGACCCAAGTGTCGTTGGTGAGGGGAGGACACATTCCGCCGCCGCCGCCGCCACCGTGGCAGCCGTTGCAGCTCAAGCCCATGTACTTCTTGTGCCCCTCGTCCCCAATCTCGGCGAGCTTGTCGTTATAGGGATTGTGAAGCCCGCCCTTGGGCGTGTTCTTGACGAGATCGAGAGGAGGAGTGGTGTCGCCTGCCTTGCAGCAGGCTCCCCCGGCGGCGGCACCGCCGCCGCCTCCAGCCGCTTCACCACCGGCCGGGGCCGCGCCACCAATTGCCGCACCGCCAGCAGCCGGCTGGTCTCCGGTAGGCGCCGGAGCCGGTTGATCCTCGGCACAGGCCTTCCACGCGAACGCACCCAATCCCGCAATCACAACAAATGTCAAAAGTCCCGTGATGGTTTTGCGCACAGTGTCGTTTCCTTACCCTAGTTGCGTTATTGACCTCGATTTTTATGCTTAGGCCCTTGGGTCACGGCAGCCTAGAACGCCGTGCCAACAATATCGGTATCGCAGAAACTGCAGATGGCATCAACGCCGTTCACCGCGCGTCGCGACTATGGTCGCAGCCAGCAAAACGACAAAGGGCGGCAGGCCTTCCGGTTTGCGCGCCTTGCCGTGGCGGCCAGCAAGAACGATACGCCGGTTGCTATCCCGGCTTGCGCTCCTCGGGATGAGTGTATCGTCCGGGGACCACCTTTTCGGGGGGATTGGCTCCAGGAGGATTGATCGAACGAATGAAGGCGATGATCTTCCAAAGATCGTCCGAGGTTTTGACCGCAAAACCCATGGGCGGCATTGGCGCATGCACGCTGCCATAGGTGATGCGCGCGAACCCCCGTTTTTCCAGCTCCGCTGAGCCGAGCGTAACAAGTCTAAAGAGCACATCGTCGGTGTTGCCCCAGAACCAGACGCCTTGCGACAAGGCCGGGCACATCCCACCGCCGCCACCGCCGCCGTGACACTCGTTGCATCCCGGCAGCCGGAAATCCTTCACGAGGTCCCCCTCTTTCGCGAGCTTGGTGTAATCCGGATATGGACTGTACAATTCGCCCGGCGGGACCTTCTCCACCAGTTCGGTCGGCGGCGTGGTGTCGCCTGCCTTGCAACACTCGTGAGCCTCAGCAGCAGGCGAGCTTTGCTCCTCGATTGGTTTTGCCGGTTCGTCAGCCGCGGTAGCCTTCCATGCAGCCGCACTCAAAACTCCAAGGAATGTGACAGCTAAAATTCCGGTGATGAACTTGCGCACAGATCTGGTTCCTTGCCCTAGTTGACGTTGTTAGTTCGAACCTATCGGAATCGAGCTCAGCGAAGCTCTCCCCAGCCGCGAAAAAGACCGAGCGCGTGTTGCTTCTCGGTCGGCTAATCCTCGTGGAAAGTTGTGTTGGGAAGCTCCCTTAAGAACACCCCCGGTATCTCAAAGGCTTACGCCCCGCTACCTCTCATAATCCATAAAACCGCGGCGCGCGATAGCGGGCTGTGGGCCGGTGCGGCATTTTGGCTTCCTAGGGTTAACCGTTGAGGATCAATTGGTTACGTCGAAATCCATGCCCTCGAAAGTATAGCGGGGAACCTGAGTCCAAACACCGTCTTCCTGGACCGGGAACTTGTGGGTCTTCACGTTGTCGACTTCGAGTTTGCCCGCCTTCTGGTTCACCCAGAAATCGATATCGTAGTACTCATCCTTGCTGCCGGGCTTACGGAAGTCGGTGCACACGAAATACTCGCCTTCCTTTTTGAGGTGCCGTACCGGCTGGTGAATCTCGACGAAATCGAGCGGCAGGGTTTCGCTGGTCTTGTCGTCCCTGATGTCGAGATGACCATCGGTGTCTTTATGCGTGGCGATGTAGCTATGTATCGCGCTCATCACCTGCCGGCACGCGTGACTTCAGTATCGCCGGGATGCTCCTGCACCGGCAGCCACCACCAAGCGACCGGCATACGCGTGACCATGATCCAACCGTCGCCCTCCTGCTTCGGTCCCTTCTGGACCCTGATGTCCATCAGCTTCAGCTGATCGCCTTCAGGCTTGAACCAGAAGTCGATGGCATATTGCTTCTTGGCCTCGTCCTTGTCGTGGAAGATGACATTGGCGAACCAGCCGTAACCTTCCATGCCGCGCACGATCTTGATCTGCTCGAACTGAAGATTGAGGTCGGCGTCGAGCTTCGGATCGTGAAACACGAAGGCGCCGTGCTTGGAGCGCTCGGCAATGACCTCCTGCACTCTCTTGTCGACGTCGTCCTCGGTGAATTCCTTCGTCGCTTTCGCCGCCGGCGCAGGCGTTGCCGATTGCGCAGGTTGACTTGCCTCTTCGGCCATGACCGTAGGCGTGTACAAGGAAAAGGCCGCGGCAAATACCGCGGCCTTTACCAGCGACATACTGCTATCGAAGCAGAGCTGCGTCATTGGCTTGTGCTTCCGTTCGACGGCGCCGGTACCTCGGCTGACTTGGCCGTGGCGAGCACCTTGATCGCTTGCGCCGCCTCGAGGTTGCCATTCAGCTTGGCCACGTCGGCCGCGGTCTGGCCCTGATTGTCCTTGGCGGAAACGTCGGCCCCAGCATCAATCAGAACGCCGATCATCGGCGGATTGTTGTGGCTCGCTGCAACCATCAAGGGGGTCACGCCATCCTTGGACTTGGCATTGACGTCGGCGCCACGGTCGATCAGGCCCTTGGCGATGTCGATCGGGCGTGTGCTGCCGGGAAGGAACATGGCGCCTTCGGCGGGCTCCGACTGACCGGCGGCGATCATAAGCGGCGTGAGGCCGTCCGGACCCGATGGTTCTTTGACGTTGGCGCCAGCTTCCATCAACGCCTTGGCCGCTTCGTATCTGCTTTCGCCGATGGCGAAGGGCAGCGGGCGATAGCCCTCAGGGCCGGCCTTCTCGATATCGGCGCCGTGCTCAAGCAAGGCCTTGATCGAGGGGACATGATCGCGCGCGACGGCCGCCAGCAATGGCGTCGTGCCACTGCTGTCTGCCAAATTGACGTCGGCGCCAAGCTCGATGAGCAGCTTGACCATGTCGTCATGGCGCTGCCGGGCTGCGCTTTGCAGCGGCGTCCAGCCTTGACTGTCGGGCTTGTTGACGTCGGCGCCCTTGCCGACCAGGAATCTGACGCGATCGAGGTCATTGGCGATGATCGCGTTGCTCAGCTCTTGGGTGATGTCGGCGCCTTCGGCGAGCCACTGCTCGACCCTTTCTTTGGTAACCAGCTGATCGGGTGAAGCGAGCTCGGGATGGGCTTTGAAGTCTTGCTGCGCCACCGCCGTGTAGCTGCCATGGGCCGGGAGATCGCCCTGGACGAGGCAGCGGCTACACTGCACGAGCGGCACGCCGTAATCCCTCAGGATCTTCTCGATCTCGTCCTTCTTATCCTCCATGGCGAATTCGAGCATGTATTTGAGGAAGGCATCGGTCTTGCGCACGCCGGCAGCGATGTCGAATTCGAGCGGCACGTTGTCTTCCCAAAGATTCACCGGTTGAATCGTGAGGGGCGCGCCTTTCGACTTGACCCAGCCGGCGAACGGTCCCCAAACGGCAGCGATGTCGAGGTCGCCATCGACGACCTGCTGCACCTGATACCAGGGCTGATTTTCCGGCTTGAGGTCGGCATCGTGCGTGACGA
Source organism: Methyloceanibacter sp. (assembly GCA_035689365.1). Lineage (GTDB taxonomy): Bacteria > Pseudomonadota > Alphaproteobacteria > Rhizobiales > Methyloligellaceae > Methyloceanibacter. The sequence goes on along the minus strand of DASSLP010000140.1, from coordinate 4,003 downwards.
CATGGAGCTGCAAATTGGTGACGCCGTGCTTTACCAGCGCTTCGCGAACGCCCGAGGTCTGAAACACGCCGATCTTGAGATCCTTGAGCTTCGGATCGTCGAAGCTCTTGATGTCGATACCTTTGTCGTTGCGATAGGCGAGCACGTAAGCCGTGCGATAGATCGGGGTGGTGGTGAGCTGCGATCCGTAGCCGGCAGGGACGCTCATCATCACGTCGCACATGCGGGCGTCGAAGGTTTCGCGATTGAGCGCGCGCTCAAGGAAGGGACGCCAGTAGAAGCTCACCTCGGCTCCCATGGCGTCGCCGAGAACCTGAGCGATCTTGTTCTCCATGCCCTCGAGCTTAATGTTGGAGTAGGGCATGTTGCCGGGATCGGCGCAGACAACGAACTTGTCCAAAGTCTTCGCCTTATACGCGGACTTGGCCGCAGCTCTGATCGCGATCTGCTCGCTTGGCGTGAGATCCTTGAACTCCTTGCTCAAGTCGCGCCGGATGGGGGTTTTTTCGGCGTCGGCCGGAAGCGAAGCGACGGTAAGGCCGGCAGCGCAAAGCGACGCCATTAGGATGCGATAAAACATGGGGGACTCTGGCTTCTTCGATTAGCTGTGGGGACGGGCCAACGCCTCGCCACACTTTACCCCTCTGAACAAGGGGCATTCTATCCCTTAATAAAGGAAATGACGCCCGATGCCACAAGGGCATCGGGCGTCGTCAGTCTAAAAGGATTCCGCTTCTACTCGAAGAGACGGAACACGTTCAGCTCACCGCCCTGCGGGATATGATTGAGGCCGGCGGCCTTCGTCATAGCCGTAGCGCCAATGGCACCGAACTTGTCATTCAGGTCGAGGCCAGCAGTCACGGGCAGGCCAATCCAGCCGCCGATGCCGGAATACACGCCGACATACTGCTTGCCACCGATCTTCCAGGTAGCCGGGTTGCCGATAATGCCTGAACCAAGCTTGCGGCTCCACAGGATCTTGCCGGAGCTGCTATCGACAGCGCGGAAGTCACCACCCAGCGAGCCGTAGAAAACCAGGCCGCCAGCAGTGTTCATGGTGCCGCCCCAGTTCGGATACGGATCCGGGATCTCCCACACGGTCTTGCCGGTCAAGACGTCGTACTTCTTGATCTTGCCCGTAGTGCCTTGCTTCTCAGGATACATGTACACGTTCGCGAACACGTAGACCGTGCCCTGGTTCGTGTGCGTGCGCTCCTGCGGCTCCAGCTCCATGCACCAGTTGTTGGTCGGCACATAGAACACGTTGCCTTCCTTGGGATCGACCGAAGCCGGCTGCTGATCCTTGCCGCCCATAGCGGACGGGCAAGCCTCAACGTTACGGCCACGCTCGAGCGGCGAGTGCTCGCGCACCTTAACCGGACGGCCAGTCTTCATGTCGATCTTCTCGGCCCAGTCCACCGTCACGTATTTCGTGGCGCGGAGCAGAGTGCCGTCGGTACGGTCGAGCATATAGGCAAAGCCATTGCGGTCGAAGTGGCTGAGAACCTTCCGCTTTTTCCCGTCGACGTCGACGTCGGTCAGGATGTTCTCGTTGATGCCGTCATAGTCCCACTGATCGAAGGGCGTCATCTGGTAGGCAAACACTGCCTCACCGGTATCGACTTTGCGGGCGAAGATCGTCATCGACCACTTGTTGTCGAAATCACCAGCATTGCACTCTTCGTGGGTCTTGTCGGGGCAACGATAGGCAGGGCTCCACAGGCCGGGGTTACCGGTCGAGTAGTAGACCAGCTTGAGCTCCGGATCGTAGCTGTACCAGCCCCAAGCAGCACCGCCGCCGATCTTGTAGTCCTCGCCTGGGAAGGTCTTGATACCCAGGTCCGAACCAGCCTGACCGTATTCCGGGTGGGCTTTGTTGGTGTCGGCCGTCAAGCACACGTCCTTATCGGAACCCGTGCTTTGGCAGGTCCACGCCACCGAGCCATCCTTGAGGTTGTAAGCAACCATGCGGCCGCGAGCGGCGAACTCGTCGCCACCGAAGCCTTCGATCACCTTGTCGTCAGCGATCAATGGAGCGGGGGTAATAGTCTCACCGTGCTCTGGCCAAGCATGCTTGACGACCCAGACTTCCTTGCCGGTCTGGCCATCGAGGGCGATCAAGAAGCCGTCGAGGGTGCCGTACACGAACTTGCCGTCAGCGTACGAACCGCCACGGTTGACGGTGTCGCAGCAAGCCCGCGGAACGGCGGACTCATCGCGATCGGTCGTCTTCACGTAGCTCCAGATCTGCTTCGGATTGTCAGCATCGGTCAGGTCCAAGGCCTGCACCACGTTGCAGTTTGACATGGCCGGGCAGCCGGAGACCATGAACAACACGGTCTTGCCACCGACGTCCTTAATCACGAGGGGTTGACCCTCATGGCCGCGGAGGGCATTCGTGCCCTGCAACCAGACCATCTGCAACTTGCCAACGTTCTTGGTGTTGATGTCGGCCAAGTCACTGTGACGCGTAAGTCCGAAATCCCGGCCGGGGAGTGGCCACTGATCGGGATCCTTGATACGCGCAAGCTGCTCCTCATCGGAGCCAGCCATCGCCTGGCTAGCCAGACCCATCGTCACCGCGACGATGGCGCCAGCCAGGACACCAAACTTTATTTTCATGTCTTTCTCCTCTCCCTAGCTTACTCAGTTCACCGAACGAAAGCTGAGCTATTCTCATTGCCGAGGCGCGTTGCACCCTTGAGCGAATGCCAAGAGAGCACTGAGCCCTTGCAAGTTTTCCAAGTTGTCACTGTGGATATGGGAGGTGCCCGTTAAGCGTCGAAGCAAAATAGATATGCCTCGCGCCCGCTCGTTGCGGCGGGTCCTCCGATGAACACATCACGCGGTGACACCTCACGAGGAATCACAGCCTAGCGCAGAGTGCGTCGCGACGTTACCGAATTCGCGATGGAACGGGGCTTCCCACTCATTGCCAAGCTGCAGGCTCATAATTGCCAAATGTAATGGGTTTGCAAGTGAAAAGTGCTCGCGCCAATAAAATGGGTCAGCATGCCATTCCTTTTCGCTGCACTGCATCAAGATGCCGCGCCTGTAGCCACAACGTGTCAAGTCAAATCTTGCGTAATTTGTGTGCAACTTATGTGCAGCGCATTTGCAAGGCTGATCCGCTCACTGAATTTTCAATCATGAGCTGCCGCGTAACCGAGAAAGGCGACATGCTTCGAGAGCTACGGGGCGCGCCGATTAAGGAAATTTGTAACTAGTCGCGCGGAGCTTTCGCCGTCGCGGAGGGCAGGTGCTGGATGGCGATGCGCATCAGCTCGGGGAGCGTGCGCACGGCGAGCTTGGCCTTGAGCTGCGTGCAGGTGTTGGCCACGGTCTTGTAGCTCACGTGCAGATTCTCGGCGATCACTCCGTAGGGCTTGCCTTCGGCGACCAGCGCAAGCGTCTGCAGCTCGCGCACCGTCATGCGCCGCAAGGGATTGGTCGTTCCCCTCGCCTCCATGAAGGCGACCTCCGAGGCAAGGTCGTGACTGAGATAAGGCCGGTTCTCGCGCACTCTTTGAAATGCCTTCAGCACCTCATCCGAGGAGGTGTCTTTGAGCACGTAGCCGGTTGCGCCCACTTCAAGCGCGCGGCTGACGATGACTGGGTCAGAATGCATGGTGAGGACGAGGATGGGCGTCTGCTGGTCGTGCAGACGTAGCCGTCTGATGAAGGAGAGTCCGCCGAGCGCGCCGGTGCGCATCGCAAGATCGACGATGATCACATCGGGCTTCTGCGTGCGATACAGCCGGAAGCCGTCGGCGAGATTTCGCGCCTGGGCGATCTGATTGATGCCCGCATCCTCGAGCAACTGCCGCACGCCTTGCAGCACGATCGGATGGTCATCGATGACGAGGACGCGGCTCATGATAGCTCTCCAACCAGTTCTCGCGCGCGCGGCCATTTCTCGCTCGCCCACTGCAGCGGGATCTCGATATGAATCACGGTTTCCTTGGACCGCCCTGCCCCGACCTCACAGGTCCCGCCGAGTGAA
>DASSLP010000139.1:0-10030 GCA_035689365.1 Methyloceanibacter sp. | reverse complement strand
TCGCGGACATTCCTCCACCCTAAAGCAAATTTTCGAGCAGCTTGACAGACGCTAGCGCGCTCGGTCTAAACCATCCTCTCAGGCAAAAAACCATGGTCATGTCCGGCAGTGATCTCGGAATGCGCCGCCGCCGCGCATTGTGGCGGGCGACGCACCGGGGTTCCAAGGAGATGGACTTCCTGCTTGGCCGATTCGCCGAAGCGGCGCTCGACGGAATGAATGCCGCCGAGATCGGCGTGTTCGAGCGCTTGATCGACACGCCAGACCCCGACATCGAGATGTCGGTGTTCGGGGGCAAGTCGCTCGGCGAGGCCGAACTCGACGAACTGATCGGGCGGCTCAGGCGTTTCCACGGCCTTGAGCAGGCCGACTAGACTCTAACGCTCTCATGGCTGCGACGCCGAAGTTTCCATCTCTGCCGGTCGAACGCCTGCTCAAAGCGCCGCATACGGTCGCGAGCGGCGTTCCCGAAGGCCTTGACGCTCTGCTTCTCGGCGAGCTTGCCCGGCGCACGCCGAATGGCGTTCCGATTTTGCATATCGCGCGCGACGCCAACCGCCTGGTCACGCTGGAAGACGCGCTCGCCTTCTTCGCCCCGGACGTGACGGTTCTGACATTGCCCGCTTGGGACGGCGTCCCTTACGACCGGGTTGCGCCGAATGCCGACACCATCGTGCGCCGCATCGCCACTCTTTCGGAGCTCGCCCATCGCGCGAATGCCGGCAGCAACTCGCCGCTCATCGTTCTCACCACGGTCAACGCCGTGCTGCAGAGAGTGCCGCGGCGCGCTTTCATCGCCGCATCGAGCATGAGGCTTGCGCCCGGCAATGCCGTGAGCATGCAGGAGCTGATAGAGCGACTCGAAACTTCGGGCTACGGACGCGCAGGCACCGTGACAGACCCCGGCCAATACGCGGTCCGCGGCGGCATCCTCGATCTTTATCCGCCAGGAGCGCAGCCGGTTCGCCTCGATTTCTTCGGCGACACGCTTGAGTCCATCAGAGCCTTCGACGCCGAGACGCAGCGCACTGCTGCGCGGCTCGACACGGTCGAGCTTCTGCCCATGAGCGAACTGGCCCTCACGCCAGACGTCCGCCGCGCGTTTCGCCAGCGTTATGTGGAGCTGTTCGGCCCCGTGACCGGCGACGATCCGCTCTACGAGTCGATCTCGGCCGGGCGCCAGCACCAGGGCATGGAGCACTGGCTGCCGCTGTTCCATTACCGCCTTGACACGCTGTTCGACTATTTGCCGGAGACTGTGGTCAGTCTCGACCCACTCGTCGATGACGCTCGCACCAAACGCCTCGAGCAGATCGCCGACCATTACGAAGCCCGTGCACAGGCGCTCGAGCGCAAGGCTTTCGGCGCGCCGCCTTATCATCCAGTGCCGCCTGAAAGCATGTTCCTGAGCGAGACTGAGTCTCAGGAGGCGCTTGCCGCACGCCAGACCATCGCGCTCGATCCTTTCGAGCATCCAGAGACGCCGGGCGGCAAGATCGTCTCCTTCGGCGGCCGGCAAGGCCGCACCTTCGCGGCCGAGCGGCAGACCGAAGGCGCCAATGTGTTCGACGCGGTGGTGGCGCACGCGAAGCGCCTGAAGGGCGAGGACAAGCGCGTCATCGTCGCCTGCTGGAGCAACGGATCGCGCGAGCGGCTTGCCACGCTGCTGTGGGAGCACGGCGCCGGCGAGACCGAGGGCGTCGCAACCTTTGCCGATGCTCTTGCTCTCCCGCACGCTACGACTGCATTCGCCTTATTGCCGCTTGAGACCGGCTTCGAGGCGCCAGGGCTCGCGGTGATCGACGAGCAGGACATCCTTGGCGACAGGTTGGTGCGCAAGACGAGGGGCAAGCGTGGCGCCGATGTCCTCACCGAGGTGTCGAGCCTCTCCGTCGGCGATCTCGTGGTACACGCCGACCACGGCATCGGCCGCTTTGTGGGACTGACCGCTATCGAGGCTGCTGGAGAGCCGCACGATTGCCTCGAACTGCATTATGCGGGCGGCGACAAGCTTTACCTGCCGGTCGAGAATATCGAGCTCCTCAGTCGCTACGGCTCGGACGAAGCAGGCGTCCAGCTCGACCGGCTGGGAGGGGTCGCCTGGCAGTCGCGCAAAGCCAGGCTCAAGAAGCGCATCCGCGACATGGCCGAGAAACTGATCAAGGTCGCTGCCCTGCGTGAGCTTCGCCAGGCGCCCGTGCTGACGCCGCCCGACGGGCTCTACGACGAGTTCTCGGCGAGATTTCCCTACGAGGAGACCAACGACCAAGAGACCAGCATCACCGCGGTGCTCGACGATCTTGCAAGCGGCAAGCCCATGGACCGGCTAATCTGCGGCGATGTCGGCTTCGGCAAGACCGAGGTCGCGCTGCGAGCAAGCCTCATTGCCGTGCTTTCCGGCAAGCAGGTCGCCGTGGTGGTGCCGACCACTCTCCTTGCCCGCCAGCACTACTACACCTTCACTGAGCGCTTCCGCGGTTTCCCAGTGAAGATCGCGCAAGCCTCGCGGCTGGTGACACTCAAAGAACGCGCCGAGGTGAAGAAGGGGTTGAAGTCCGGCGACATCGACATCGTCATTGGCACCCACGCGCTGCTCGCGAAGTCGATCGAGTTCGCCAATCTCGGACTGCTCATCGTCGACGAGGAGCAGCATTTCGGTGTGCAGCACAAAGAGCGTCTTAAGCAGCTTCGCGAAGACGTGCATGTGCTGACGCTGACGGCCACCCCGATTCCGCGCACCCTGCAACTAGCGCTGTCCGGCGTGCGCGAGATGTCGCTCATCGCGACACCACCGGTCGATCGGCTCGCCGTGCGCACCTACGTGACGCCGTTCGACCCGGTCATTCTGCGCGAGGCATTGCTGCGCGAGCGCTTCCGGGGCGGCCAGACATTTTATGTAGTGCCGCGCATCTCGGACCTCGATGACGCGGCTGCCTTCCTCGAAGAGCATGCGCCTGAACTCAAGGTGGCGCGCGCCCACGGCCAGATGGGAAGCCGCGAACTCGACTCCGTGATGAATGCATTCTACGACCGCCAATATGACGTGCTGCTCTCGACCTCGATCGTCGAGTCGGGCCTCGACATACCCTCGGCAAACACGCTGATCGTGCATCGCGCCGATATGTTCGGGCTTGCCCAGCTCTATCAATTGCGGGGCAGGGTGGGGCGGTCGAAGATCAGGGCTTATGCCTATTTCACCATTGCCGCCGACGCGCGGCTGACGCCATCCGCCGAGAGACGCCTCAAGGTGCTCCAGTCGCTCGATACCCTTGGCGCAGGCTTCGTGCTGGCGAGCCACGACCTCGATATCAGGGGCGCCGGCAATCTGCTTGGCGAGGAGCAATCAGGTCACATCAGGGAAGTCGGATTCGAGCTTTACCAATCGATGCTCGGGGAGGCGGTGGCTGCGATCAGGGGCGGCGAGGGGGCAGAGGTCGAGGACCAATGGTCGCCACGTATCAATCTCGGCACATCGGTTTTGATCCCCGAGGACTATGTGCCCGACCTGCAAGTGCGGCTCGGGCTCTACCGGCGGCTATCCGGCGTCGAGACCCACGACGCGATCGAGGCCTTTGCCGCAGAGCTGATCGACCGCTTCGGTCCGCTTCCCGAAGAGGTTCGGCACCTTTTGGACATCGTCGAGATCAAAGGGCTGTGCCGTCAGGCAGGCATCGAGCAGATCGACGCCGGACCCAAGGGCGCAGTGATCGCTTTCCGCAATAAGAGCTTCGCCAATCCCGAAGGCCTGATCGCCTTCATCCGCGAGGAGGGCACCCGCGTGAAGCTCCAGCCCGATCATCGGCTCATCTATTACGCCAACTGGAAGACTCCCGAGGCGCGCCTCCAGGGCACGCGGGACTTGTTGAAGCGCCTGGTCAAGATCGCCGCCGCCGTAAAGCAGGCGGCCTGACCGTCACGGCGTGGCGGCGCCTTCGCCGCTGGACGCCGCGCCTGAGGACGGATCCACCCACCAAGTGTCGATCTGATAGCCGTAGAGCGGCGTGGTCTCCGGCCGCTTCAGCTCGCGCCAATGCGCGACCCATTGGCGCGGCAGATGAAACAGCGGGATGACGTAATCACCTGACAACAGGACTCTGTCGAGCGCGCGCACTGCAGAGACGAACCTTTGCTGGTCCTCCGCCGTGAGCGTTGCCTCGATCATTGCGTCAACCGCAGCGCTCTCCACGCCAGGATAGTTGAACGAGCCTTCGGTCACCGCGGCCTCGCTACCCCAGCGGAATGACTGCTCGTTCCCCGGCGACAGCGAAACCGGCCAGAAATACTGGATCATGTCAAAATCATAGGTCTGTTTGCGGCGTTGATATTGCGCCGAATCGATCTGGCGAATGCGGGCGTCGATGCCGACCTGTTTCAGCGCGCTGGCATAGGTGAGAAGCAGGCGCTCCTGCACCCGTGTTGCCGCCAGGATCTCGAACTGGAAAGGCTCTCCGGTCACCACATTTACGAGCTTTCCGTCCTTGAGCTGATAACCGGCCTGCTGGAGAAGCTCTAACGCCTCGCGCCGCCCATCCCGGTTTTCGCCAGAGCCGTCGCTCGCCGGGAAGGAGAAGGTCCCGTCCATGATCGACGGCTTGACTTCATTCGCGTAAGGCGCAAGCAGCGCTCGCTCGGTCGCATCGGCAGGCCGGCCGTGCGAAGACAGGTCCGAGCGCGCGAAATAGCTCTCCGTCCGCGCGTACTGCCCGTGATAGAGCGTGCGGTTCACCCATTCGAAATCGAATAGCTTGATCAGCGCCTGGCGGACGCGCGGGTCGGCGAAGAGCGGCCGCCGCGTGTTGAACACGAGCGCCGACATTCCGGCAGGCGTCTCGACCGGCAGCTCCTCCTTTAGAACGCGCCCGTCGCGCACCGCCGGAAAGTCGTAGGCTTCGGTCCAGCGGATCGGGTCTTCCTCGTAGCGAAATTGAACGAGGCCCGACTTGAATGCCTCGAACATGCTGCCGGCGTCGCGGTAATAGTCGAAGCGGATCTCATCGAAATTGTAGAGCCCGCGATTGACCGGAAGATCGCGGCCCCAATAATTTGCGTCGCGCTTGAAGGTGATCGACTTGCCGGGATCGACCCTGTCGATCAGGTAAGGACCGCTGCCGATGAGCGGCGTCAGAGTCGTCTTCTCGAATTGATCCGGATCGATGAGGTGCTTCGGCAGCACCGGCATCAGCCCCATGATCAGCGGCATCTCGCGGTCGCCGCTTTGATCGAAGCTGAAGCGGACCTTGCGCTCGCCGGTCTGCTCCACCTTGATGACCTTCCGATAATAGGAGCGATGGTTCGGCCGCCCGTGGTCGCGCAACAGAGTATGCGAGAAGATCACGTCGTCGACGGTGATCGGCGTCCCGTCGGAAAACTTCGCGTTCGGGTTCAGCGTGAACTCGACCCAGCTTCGGTCAGGCGGCGTCTCGACGCTCTCTGCGATCAGCCCATACAGCGTGAAGGGCTCGTCATTGGCGCGCGCGAGCAGGCTTTCATAGACATAGTCACGCACACCGTCAGCAGGCGCTCCCTTGACGATGAGGGGGTTGAGGTTGTCGTAGGAGCCTTGCATGGCGAAGGTGACGCGCCCGCCCTTTGGCGCATCCGGATTGGCATAAGGAAAATGCGTGAAGCCGGCAGGCTCGAGCGGCTTGCCGTGCATGGCGATGCCTGCCGCCGGCTCTCCCCATGCGCTCCCCGGCAAGAGCATAAGGAGGGCCAGGACCGGCCATGAAATAGGGGCTTTCAACGGGCGGCGCGCGTGGCTATAGATGCATTCCGCATTGCAACAGGAGTTAGGGTAACATCGCCCGCGACGCAAATCTTGCGCTGAGCTGCGGGCGGTAGGGGAAGGTCGGGGCGCGCCGTCGAAGGACCGCAGAAGTCCAACGTTTCAAGGCTATCAGCCACGGCTACGCCTCAATTCGGGTATTGACCCTATACACACGGGACGCGGGCACGGGATCGTCCGGTCGCAGACTGAAACCTGCCCGCCAAGAGAGGAAAGGTCGTAATGGTCTGGTCCAGGGTTCGATCAAACGTGCTGAGCCGCTGCGCGGCTCGGCTAATGCTGTGCGCCGGCGTTTGTGCGCTTGCTTTGGGGTTGGCGATGCCTGCGGCGATGGCCCAGCAAGTGCAGCCCAAAGGCTCGGCAGCGCCGAAATCGCAGCCGGCCGCGCCCAGCACCGCAGCTCCCGCTGGCGCAGCACCTGCCGCTCCCGCTGCCGGAACCGCTGCCGCTCCCGCTGCTGGCGGCGACGCCGCGAACGACGAGGCCTGGGTCAAGCTCTGCATGAAGAGCGAGCAAACCCAGAACAAGGAGATTTGCCTCACCAATCATGAGGGCCTCGAGCCCAATACCGGCATGGTGCTGATTGCCGCCGCCGTTCGCAAAGTCGAGGGCGAGGACAAGCAGCAGCTTCTCATCAGAGTGCCGACTGCATATGCGCTGGTGATCCCGGCCGGCGTGCAGATCAAGATCGACGAGGCGCAGCCGATCCAGCTGCAATACACCATCTGCTTCCCCACGAGCTGTCAGGTGCAGCTAGAGTTGACCAAGGAAATGTTCGATAGCATGCGTAAGGGCAAGCAGATGATCGTCGCTGCCATGAATATTCAGCAGAAGACGATGGGCTTCCCGGTTCCGCTGACCGGTCTCGCCAAGGCTTATGACGGACCGCCGGTCGATAGCGCCAAATATGAAGAGTCGAGGCGTCAGCTGATGGAGGTGTTCCGCAAGCGTCAGCAGGAGCTCGCAGCCAAGGCGCAAGAGGCGCAGCAGAAGAAAGAAGCGCAGCAGACGCCTCCGGCAGGCGGCGCCGGCACTCCCGCAGGCAACACCACGGCACAGAAGAAGCCCGCCGTGCCAGCGCCGGCGACGCCGTAAGGCATACTAGGGAGATCTAGAGATCAAAGAGGGCCGCTCCGGGATCGGGAGCGGCCTTTGGCTTTCCTGAGCGGGTGCTTTGCTCAGTGCTCTTGCAGGAAGCGGAACCGGAACACGCCGTTCTTCAAATCTTCGAACAGCTCTGAGACCTGCGGATGGCGCAGCGGCTCGTCGGAAGCGTCGGGCACGAGATTCTGCTCGGAAACATAGGCGATGTACTCGGTCTCGGCGTTCTCGGCGAGCAGATGATAGAAGGGCTGATCCTTGCTCGGCCGCACTTCCTGCGGAATGGAGCGGTACCACTCCTCGGTATTGCTGAAAGTCGGATCGACGTCGAAGATCACGCCGCGGAACGGATAGACGCGGTGACGCACCACCTGGCCGATCTGAAATTTGGCGTTGCGGGCGAACATGATCGACACCTTGCCCCAATCGAGTCTTTGTAACGATAAGATCGAAGCCCGGCGGGGCTGTCAACGCCCGTCGGAGGTTGTCCTCAAGACCAGCCCCGGTTCGACCACATGAACTGCTCGGGCGTCTCGCGAATCCAGGTCTCGAAATAGCGCTGGATGGCCGCGGTGATGGAGCGGATGTCCTCAGCCTGGTTGCTGGTGCGCGGGATTGACAGCTCGTTGACGTTGACGTCGAAGCAAGCGCGCTTGCCGATGCGCACGCAGCGGCCAATCCAAATGCGGGCGCCGACCCTTCGCGCGATCATGGCGGCGATCGGCATACTCTTGGCGGAATGGCCGAAGAACGGCACCGCGATCCCGTTTGCATCATAGAGATCGGAGATAAAGCCGAGGCGCCCGCCTTGGCGCACATAATCCATGATGAGGCGCGCGGTCTTCTCCGTCTCGTCCTTGCCCGGGGCGCGACCACGGCCGAACAGCCCGCCGGGATAGAGCCACTCGCGCTGGGAGCGGAGATAGCGATCGACGTAAGGGTTCTTGACCTGCCGGTAGACGCCGGCCGGACGCACGCCGGCCAAGGTGACCGGCCACATGCCGAGCTCCCAATTGCCCATATGCATGGTGACGATCAGCACCGGCCCCATCTTCTCCCGGTAGCGGGTGATCCAGTGGCCGTCGGTGACGTGCAGGCGGTCGGGCTCGTTCAGGATGCGGTCGATGCACATGGTCTCGACCATGACCCGCCCGAGATTCTCCCAAGCCGCGCGGGCGATACGCTCACGCTCCTCAGGCGTCTTCTCGGGGAAGGCGCGCTCGAGATTGGCAAGAGCGCGCTTGTGGCGCCGATTACGGGTCCCGATCCACCGCCACATCTTGGCCGAGATGGCGCAAGAGATGTCGAGCGGCAACAGCCGCACGAGACCGATCAGGAAGCGCAAGCCGACATATTCGGCCTGATAGCGCAGGTCGAGAAGCGGCGAGATTTTAGTGGGCCTGGCCAATAGGGCCGCTCCTTCCGTTGGGGGAATTGAATGGGCGGCGAGGGGACCCTCGTGGCAAATGATGGCAATGGCGTCAAGCCTCGGCGCGAGCATCAGCGGGCGCCTGGCCGCATGAGGCTCGGCAGCTCGCTCGGAGGGGTGAGCCCAAGACGCATCACCAGGCGGCGGAGGGGCGGCAACGCCTTGAGCCCATGCGAGACAATGCCGCGCGCCGCCTGCAACGGAAGAAATTGGCTGAGCAGCGACCGATTCAAGAGATCGACCCCGAGCGTGCGAGTCAGGATATCGAGGCCCCGCGCCCGCCGGTACGACGCAAGCACATCGTCTCCGCCGGGGTCGCCGTCTCGCCCGAGCGCAATGGCGACGCAATCGGCGAGCGCAGCGGCATCGCGGAAGCCGAGATTGAGTCCCTGCGCACCGATTGGCGGCAGAATGTGCGCGGCCTCGCCGACAAGTGCCGTCCGGTTGGCTGCGAGCGTATCGGCACTGAGCCCCGTCACCGGAAATTCTGCGCGTGGACCGAGGGCAGAAATCGAGCCGAGCAAACCGCCAAGCCGCGCGCTGAGCTCCTCCTCGAAGCGCTCGGCATCGAGCTGCATGAGTTGCGCGATCTCCGAACGAGGCCCGACCCAGATTAGGCTCGAGGCATGAGGGTCGGGGAGGGGCACTGTGGTGACGGATCCGTTCTCCTTGTGCAGTTCGGTCGAGACGCCCTGATGAGGACGGCCGTGCCGGAAGCTTGAGGCAATGGCCGCTTGGTCATAATGGCGCTCGCTCATGCTAATGCCGGCGCTCTTGCGGCAGAGTGAACGCCGGCCGTCGGCACCGACCAAAAGGCGCGCTGTAACTTCGGCCCCATCGCTCAAGGTAAGGACAACCTTGCTTCGGTCGATCGCAATTGCATCGACATTGACCTCGATCACCTGAGGCAAGACTTTGCTGGCGCGGGCATAGAGCGCCGCGACGAGCGCCGTATTGGAGATGTTGTAGCCGAACGCCTCGAGCCCAAGCTCGCTCGCCTTGAACTCGATATCGGGCGCCCTGAGCAGGCTCTTCGAAGCATCGATGATGCGAATGGCCTTGAGCGGCGCGGCCTCGCTCTTGAGCCCGTCCCAGACCTCGAGTCTCTTGAGCAGATCGACCGAGCTTGCAAGCAGCGCCGCAGTTCTGGTCTCGACTGGCGCGGAAATCGGATTCTGAGGCGCAGGACCGAGCGCGATGACGCTCGCGCCAACTTTTCCGAGCGCCAACGCGGCGACGAGCCCTGAAGGACCAGTCCCCACGACGGCGATTTCGCAGCCGCGCTCTCTCAAGGCGATGTCGACACTGCCACTCATTGAGTCCAAAAGCCGGAACCGGAATTGCTCGAACTATCTCCTAGGCAATCTTGTCTTTGCTATGCGCATCGCGCGTGCGCTCGTTGCTTCTCAATTCACGGAGTCCCGTAAACTTTTGTGACGAGCCGTAGCAAATGAGCCACACAGCAAAGGCGTTCTATCGCTGGTCGGTCGCCGCCGATCGCCCGAGCTCAAACTGATCGACATCAACCGCACCAAGGTGTCCGTGCCGTTGGATGGCTTCGACCTCTTCTACACAGGCGCACGCATCTACTTCTAGAGTGCTGATATCCTTTTCCCTGGGGGGAACAGTAGAAGGCCCGCCTTCAAGGCGGCCCTTCTGATTCGACTGCGCTCTTCTTGCGATTCCAACTGCACTTTCTTGCCTCTCCCGCGCAT
>DASSLP010000138.1:0-12481 GCA_035689365.1 Methyloceanibacter sp. | reverse complement strand
GCTCGAGATCCATGCGCTCAACAACGCCTTCTACGATCTGGAGCGCTTCGGGCTGAGGTTCGTGGCCTCGCCCCGTTATGCCGACGTGCTTCTGGTGACGGGACCGGTCACCAAGAGCATGCGCGAAGCGCTTGACCCCAGACCCGAAATGGTCGTGGCGGTCGGCGACTGCGCTGCAGATGGCGGCATCTTCCCCGGGAGCTACGCTATGGAGGGCGGCGTCTCGCGGGTCGTCCCTGTCGACCTGCATATAAGAGGCTGTCCGCCAAGCCCCAAGGCCCTTTTGGAAGGCCTTATTGCGCTCGTCCAGAGGGATGGTCCGCGCTGACTGTCATGTGATCGAAGCCAAGATGTGAGTAGAATGCGCCATGGTGCAATGGACGCCTGATCCGACTTTTTATCCCTCGCCGCGCTTGGCTGCCAAAGCGCCCGCCGAAAGAGTGGCCTACGTCGCCTCGTTCGATCCCACGCGCAAAACGCCGGATGCGCTCGCCGTGGTCGACGTCGATCCGAAGTCGGCGAGCTATTCCAAGGTCATCGGTCGGCTCGATCTGCCCAACACAGGTGACGAGTTGCACCATTTCGGCTGGAACGCCTGCAGCTCCTGCCTTTGCCCCAATGCCCCTCATCCGCATGTCGAGCGGCGCTATCTCATCGTGCCCGGCCTTCGCTCCTCGCGCGTGTATGTGATCGACACCAAGCCCGACCCAAAGAACCCGAAATTCTTCAAGATCATCGAGCCGGAGGAATTGGCGGAGAAGACTGGATATAGCCGGCCGCATACCGTGCATTGCGGGCCTGATGGCATCTATCTCTCGGCGCTCGGCAACGCCAATGGCGACGCTCCCGGCGGTGTGTTCCTCATCGATCACGAGACATTCGACGTTCTCGGCCGCTGGGAGGTGGAGCGCGGTCCACAACAGCTCGCCTACGACATGTGGTGGCACCTCGGCTACGATACCCTGGTGACCAGCGAGTGGGGGACGCCGAACACGGTCGAGAACGGGCTCGTCCCTGAGATCCTGCTCGGCGCGCAATACGGACGGCGCCTGCACTTTTGGGACCTGCACAAACGCAAGCACTTGCAGGAGATCGACTTCGGCCCGGAGTACCAGCTCGTGTTCGAGCTCAGACCGGCGCACGATCCGACTAAGGCCTATGGCTTCGTCAATGCCGTTATCAGCCTCAAGGATCTCTCGGCTTCGATCTGGATCTGGTATCGCGATGGCGACAAATGGGCGGTCAAGAAGGTCATCGAGATTCCCGCCGAACCCGCCGATCCTGATGTCCTGCCGCCGCTGCTCAAAGGCTTCAAGGCAGTCCCCCCTCTCGTCACCGATATCGACCTGTCGGTCGACGATAGGTTCCTCTACGTCTCCTGCTGGGGAACCGGCGATCTCAGACAATACGATGTGTCCGACCCGTTCGATCCCAAGCTCACCGGCAAGGTCCGCATCGGCGGGATTGTCTCGCGCGCCGCGCATCCCAGGGCAAACGGGAAACTCAATGGCGGCCCGCAGATGGTGGAGATCAGTCGCGACGGCAAGCGCGTCTACTTCACCAATTCACTGTATGGCGCGGTCGACCTGCAATTCTATCCCGACGGAATCGACGGTTGGATGGTGAAGCTCGACGCTGACCCGGATGGTGGAATCGCATTTGATCCTAAGTTCTTCGTCGAGTGGCCAAAGGGCCAAAGGCCGCATCAGGTCAGGCTCGAAGGTGGCGATTCTTCGTCGGACTCCTACTGCTACCCCTAGTCCTTGCCGAACCCAAAGCAGAGCCAGGGCGCGCCCCGTGGATTACCGCCGGTCGCGTCTGGCAGTTCTGTTACTGCAAGCAGCTGGAATCCAACCTCGCGCGATTGTCTCAGCATGGTCGACAAGTTCCAGTGGTAATCGACGAACTGGACCGCTCTGTCGCGGTCGAACACGTCGACCGTGAAAGGGATGCCATCTCGCAAGTAGCCGTCGTTTTTGAATTGGGTTTTAAAGGATGAGTAGCGCTCCTCTCGAAAGCAGGGGTGGGTGACGACGACAAAAGCACGTCCTCCACGGCGCAGCAGCCTGTGCTGCTCGGAGAGATAGTCCACGCACGCTTGATAGCCGGATAGGGTCGTCCACACGGCGATGGATGTCACGACGTCGATTGACTCGCCGTTGAGCGACTTTGCATCTTGGCAGAAGCGAACATCGGCGTCCTGCAAGACACGCTTCGCCCTTGCTGTCAGTGCCGGCGAAGGATCGTAGTGCCACAGTTGGCCAGTGAACCGCTCGCGAAGCTCGGCGAGGAACTTTCCGTCTCCTGCGCCATAGTCCAAAACGGAATTAGGCTTGAGCTCCCGAATGACCCAATCAGCCATGGGAAAACAACCAAATGCCGACTCTCGACAACGTCGCTGAAGACGTCATCGTCTTCGGCTGTCGAAAGCCACGCCTTCTTTGGCTCATTTTCGTTGATGGGCAGGCTAGGGTCGCCGACAACGAGCTTGGAGCTTGGCACGCCAAAGTCGAGGAATGCCCGGAGAGGATTTTAGAAGGGCAGGGCAACCCTTAAAGCCGACAACTCGCGATTTTCCAACGCGATCTTTTGCGCCAGCATGCAGTCGCCTGCCACCAGATCCCCTTCTGGCATGAAGCATTTACCTATTTCCAGGCGACCGTCCGCGCCGAGTTCCCTGATGTTTGAAAACCTGCCGTGAAAGATGCGATAGCGCCGGCCCGTATCCGATCCCGTCACGTCGAAATAGCCAAACGCGCGATATTGCTCCCGCTGCCGGGGAGAAAGGTTCCTCAAGAGAAGCTTCATCCCCTTGCTCTCAGCCTCCTTCAACCGGCGATTTTGCTTCCGGCTCACAAACAGACCGATGACCACGGCAACTATGAGCGCCGAAAGCAAAACGAGATAGGCCATCACCCGCCCTTCAACGCCGGAATGAAGATGGTTTCCTCGGCCGCTGGATTGAATGTGCGATCGCCTTCAGCCAAGACGCGATGCTTCCCGTCGCCCATTTCCTCCGCCGCAAGGAAGCCTTTGGCGATCAGCTTTTGAAAGCGGCGCTCCGCCTCGGCAAGATCGCTAGGCTTGGTTTTGTCGAACTCGATGGTGGAATGACCTAAAGAGTCCATGATGATGTGACTTGCCATGTTGTCCTCATGAATCCGCCCATGGTTCAACCGCTTGCGACAATCAAACGTTCCCATAAGGACCCCGGTATCGCGCGAGCCTTCTGGTTGGGGCGGTTTGCCCGCCCGCGATTAAGCCCCGCCGGTCGTCGGCCGCGCGGCGGCTCGCTTATGAGATTCCTATAAAGACCCCGCCACTTGCCCTCTCGAATACATACGCAACAGCGCGCTAATCATTGGCGCTGGTAGCGCGCAAGCGAGGAGCTTTCCCATGCTGGATGTCCTTCTCATCTCCCTCGGGCTCGGGTTCTTCGTGCTCGCGGTGGTCTACACCATCGCCTGCGATCGTCTCTAAGGAGGTCGTCATGGTCTTCGATTACTGGCTCGCCGGCATCGTGACCGTCGGGATTCTTGTTTACCTGATCTACGCCCTGCTCAAGCCCGAAAAGTTCTGAGAGGCGGCTCCCATGACCCTCAATGGCTGGATTCAGATCGCGATCTACTTCGTGATTCTCACGGCACTTGTCGTGCCGCTTGGCCGCTTCATGGCGCAGGTGTTCGAGGGCGAGTGGACGTTCCTCACACCGGTGCTTGGCCCGCTCGAGCGCGGGCTCTACCGCATCGCAGGCGTCGACGAGACGCGCGAGCAGAGTTGGATCACCTATACGATCGCAATGTTGCTCTTCAATACGGCGGGCTTCCTGCTTGTCTACGCCATTCTGCGGCTCCAGGCTTATCTGCCGCTCAATCCCGCCGGCCAGTCGGCAGTCACCCCTGATCTCACCTTCAACACGGCGGTCAGCTTCACCACCAACACGAACTGGCAGAACTATGGCGGCGAGAGCACGATGAGCTATCTCAGCCAGATGATGGCTCTCACCACCCAGAATTTCGTATCCGCTGCCACCGGCATTGCGCTTGCAGTCGCGCTTATCCGCGGTTTCGCGCGTGCATCCGGCAAGACCGTGGGCAATTTCTGGGTCGATCTCACCCGTTGCACACTCTACGTGCTGCTGCCCCTCTCGATCATTGCCGCAATTTTTCTCATGTGGCAGGGCGTTCCGCAAAATCTCGGGGCCTATGTCGACGCCACGACCCTTGAGGGAGCCAAGCAGACGTTGAGCCAGGGTCCGGCGGCGTCGCAGATCGCTATTAAGCAGCTCGGTACCAATGGCGGCGGCTTCTGGAACGCCAACTCCGCGGTGCCGTATGAGAACCCCACACCGTTCAGCAATTTCTTCGAGCTCGTCTACATACTGTTGATCTCGGCCGCACTGACTCACACCTTCGGCCGGATGATCAAGGACCCCCGCCAGGGCTGGGCACTGTATGCCGTCATGTCGATCCTATTCCTGGCCGGCGTTCTCTTCTGCTACTGGCCAGAAGCCGCCGGCAACCCGCAATTTGCGGCGCTCGGACTTGATCCCTCCAACATGGAGGGCAAGGAGGTTCGCTTCGGCCTTGCCAATTCCAGTCTCTGGGCAGTCGCGACAACCGATGCCTCGAACGGCTCGGTCAATTCCATGCATGACAGCTACACCCCGCTCGGCGGGATGATTCCCATGCTGAATATTATGTTGGGCGAGATCATCTTCGGCGGAGTTGGCTCGGGCCTCTACGGCATGCTGCTCATGGTCATCATCGCCGTGTTCGTGGCGGGGCTGATGGTCGGCCGCACGCCGGAATATCTCGGCAAGAAGATCGAGGCCAAGGAAGTCAAGATGTCCATCTTGGCCATCCTGATGCTGCCTTTGTCGATGCTGGGCTTCACGGCCATTGCTGTCGTGCTCCAGACGGGCGTAGCGAGCATGGCAAACGCCGGTCCGCACGGCTTCAGTGAAGCCCTGTACCTCTATACGTCGCAGACCGGAAACAACGGCTCGGCCTTCGCCGGCATCACCGGAAACACGCTCTGGTACAACACGACCGGCGGCCTCGCCATGCTGATCGGCCGCTACTTCATCATCATCCCGATGATGGCGGTGGCGGGTTCGCTCGTGGCAAAGAAGATCGTGCCTGCCTCGTCGGGCACCTTCCCGACACATGGCGGCCTGTTCATCGGTCTCGTCATCGGCGTCATCCTCATCGTTGGCGGCCTCTCGTTCTTCCCGGCGCTCGCGCTTGGACCGATCGTGGAGCACTTCGCCATGATGGCAGGGCAACTTTTCTAATTGCATCTTGGAGCTACTTCGATGCAGACCTCTACCTTGCGCAAGCGGATGCCCGTGACGGCGCTCACCGATCCGAAGATCGTATGGCCAGCAATCGGCTCGGCCTTCGTCAAGCTCAATCCGCGGACTCTCGCGAAGAACCCCGTCATCTTCGTTCTCGAGATCGTCACCATCCTGACCACGATCGTTCTTGTCCGCGATCTCGTTACCGGAGGCACTTCGCTTGGATTCGAGTTTCAGATCGTGGTGTGGCTGTGGTTCACAGTGCTGTTCGCCAATTTCGCTGAGGCCGTTGCCGAGGGTCGCGGCAAGGCACAGGCCGCCACGTTGCGTCAGACGCGCGAAGAAACCAAGGCCAAGCTCATCGTCGATGATAAGACCGGTCTCATCGTTCCTACTCCGGCAGGTAAGCTTGCGCCCGGACAAATCGTCATGGTCGAGGCGGGCGACTTGATCCCCTCTGACGGCGAGGTGATCGAGGGCGTGGCATCGGTCAACGAGGCCGCCATCACCGGCGAATCTGCGCCTGTCATCCGCGAGGCTGGTGGCGACCGCTCGGCAGTGACGGGAGGCACTCTCGTCGTCTCCGATTGGATAAAAGTTCGCATCACGGCCGCTCAGGGCTCGACCTTCCTCGACCGCATGATTGCGCTGGTTGAGGGCGCCGAGCGTCAGAAAACGCCGAACGAGATCGCCCTCAACATCCTTCTCGCCGGCATGACCATCATTTTTGTGTTCGCGACGGTGACGATTCCGAGCTATGCCGCCTATGCGGGCGGCGCAATCTCCGTCATCATTCTGGTGGCGCTCTTCGTGACGCTGATCCCGACCACGATCGGCGCGCTTCTGTCGGCCATCGGCATTGCCGGCATGGACCGGCTGGTGCGGTTCAACGTGCTTGCGATGTCAGGGCGTGCGGTCGAGGCGGCCGGAGATGTCGACACGCTCCTGCTCGACAAGACCGGCACTATCACCCTTGGTAACCGGCAGGCGGCCGAGTTCAAGCCCGTATCTGGCGTGAGCGAACAGGAGCTTGCCGACGCGGCGCAGCTCGCCTCGCTCGCCGACGAGACCCCTGAGGGTCGCTCGATCGTGGTGCTAGCCAAGGAAAAATACGGCATTCGCGGCCGCGACATCCACCAGCTTGGCGCCAAGTTCATCCCGTTCACGGCGCAAAGCCGGATGAGCGGCGTCGAGATCAACGGCTCATGGATCCGCAAGGGCGCGGTCGATGCCATCCTCGACTATCTTAAGATGTCAGCGCCCAAGGCTGCGTCCGTCGGTGCGGCAGCGCGGAAAACCGGCGTGAGTGCCGAGATGACGCGCGAGGTCAATGCCGTTGCTGAAGCAATCGCCAAATCCGGTGGCACGCCGCTCGCCGTGGCCAAGGACGGACAACTGCTTGGTGTCATCCATCTCAAAGACATCGTCAAGGGTGGAATCCGCGAGCGTTTCGCCGAGCTCCGCCGCATGGGCATCCGCACGGTGATGATTACAGGCGACAATCCAATGACCGCAGCAGCCATCGCCGCTGAGGCCGGCGTCGACGATTTCCTCGCGCAAGCCACGCCAGAGGAGAAACTCAAGCTGATCCGCTCCGAGCAGGCGAAGGGCAAGCTCGTCGCCATGGCCGGCGACGGCACTAACGATGCGCCGGCCCTAGCTCAGGCCGACGTGGGCGTCGCCATGAACACCGGAACGCAAGCCGCACGCGAGGCCGGCAACATGGTGGATCTCGATTCTAACCCCACCAAGCTCATCGAGATCGTGGAGATCGGAAAGCAGCTCCTGATGACCCGCGGCGCATTGACGACGTTCTCCATCGCCAATGACGTGGCGAAATATTTCGCCATCATCCCTGCGATGTTCATCCTCTTCTATCCGCAGCTGCAGGCGCTGAACATAATGCATCTCGCCACCCCGCAGAGCGCGATTCTGTCGGCCATCATCTTCAACGCGCTGATCATCATTGCGCTGATTCCACTTGCGCTGAAGGGCGTGGCCTACCGCCCGATTGGCGCCGGCCCGCTGCTTCGCCGTAACCTGCTGATCTATGGGCTCGGCGGCATCATCATTCCGTTCATCGGCATCAAGGCCATCGATCTCATGGTCAATGCCGTTCACCTCGTTTGAGGAGAAGTAATCATGGTGAAAGAAGTCCGCCCGGCGATCGTTCTGATCATCGCCTTCACTGTAATCACCGGACTCGTCTATCCCCTCGTGATGACCGGAATTGCCGAAGCGATCTTTCCCTACCAGTCGCATGGCAGCCTGATCGAAAAGGACGGGAAGGTGATCGGATCAGAGCTGATTGGACAGGAATTTGCGAGCGACAAATACTTTCACGGCCGTCCTTCCGCGACAACGGGGCCCGATCCCAACGACCCGAGCAAGACCGTTTCGGTACCCTACAATGCCGCCAATTCCGGGGGCTCCAATCTCGGGCCGACCAGCAAGGCGCTGATCGACCGTGTCACGGCTGACGTAGCGAAGCTGAAGCAGGAGAGCCCATCCGCACAGATCCCGACCGACCTGGTCACGACCTCCGGCAGCGGCCTTGATCCCCATATCTCCCCAGACGCGGCCTACTTCCAGGTTCCCCGCGTTGCGAAAGCCCGCAACATGACCGAAAATGCCCTCCGCGACCTCGTCGCACAGCACATCGAGGGTCGAACCCTCGGCACTCTTGGAGAGCCGCGCGTTAACGTGCTTGAGCTAAATCTTGCTTTGGATAAAGCCGGCGCTTAGCGATCGCTGGCAGAACCAGACCCCGCGTAAGGACCGGGACTGTATGGCGGATCAGCGGCGTGAACTCGACCAGCGCCCTTCGCCCGATGCTTTGCTCGCCAAGGCGAGCAAGGAGGAGAGCCGCGCCGGCCGGCTGAAGATCTTTCTCGGCGCGGCCCCCGGCGTCGGCAAGACCTACGAGATGCTCCAGGAGGCGCGCGCTCGGCAGAACGAGGGTAAGGACGTCGTCGTCGGCGTGGTCGAGACGCATGGCCGGAAAGAGACCGAAGCGTTACTTGATGGGCTGGAAGTCGTCCCGCGCCGCCAGCTGCAATACAAGAACCGCACGCTTGACGAGATGGACCTCGACGCGGTGCTTGCACGCGGCCCGCAGCTCGCCCTGGTCGATGAGCTCGCCCACACCAATGTGCCAGGAAGCCGGCACCCCAAGCGTTGCCTCGACGTCGAGGAGCTACTGAGCAACGGCATCAACGTTTACACCACTCTCAACATTCAGCACATCGACAGCCTCAACGATGTCGTCGCGCAAATCACGGGGGTCCGAGTGCGCGAGACAGTGCCCGACTCGATTCTCGACCGCGCCGACGCAATCGAGCTCGTCGATATCACCCCTGATGACTTGATCCAGCGCTTGAAGGAAGGGAAGGTCTATGTCCCCAAGCAGGCCGAGCGTGCGCTCGAGCACTTCTTCTCGCCGGCAAATCTGACGGCGCTCCGCGAGCTCGCGTTGCGGCGCACTGCCGAACGCGTAGATGAGCAGTTGCTCGCCGAGATGCAGGCGCGGGCGATTTCAGGGCCGTGGCCCGCCGGCGAGCGTCTCCTTGTCTGCATCAGCGAAGACCCGCGCGCGGCGGGGCTCGTGCGCTTTACCAAGCGCCTTGCCGATCGGCTACACGCCGCCTGGACCGCGCTCTATGTCGAGACCAAGCGCAGTCTGCAATTGACCGAGGAGGAGCGCGACCGCATCGCCGATACGCTCAGACTTGCGCAAGCGCTCGGTGGGGAAGCGGTGACCATACCTGGTGGCGATCGAAGCATCGCCGATGACGTGGTTACTTACGCGCAAGCCAACAACATCACGCAAGTGATCATCGGCAAGTCGACCCGCTCGCGCTGGTTCGAGCTCCTGCACGGTTCGGTGGTGCACGATTTATTGCTCACGTGCGGCAATATCAGCGTGCATGTCATTGCCGGCGAGGAACTCGACAAAGAGGCCATCCCAAAGAAGACGGTGCGTACCGCGGAGAAGTCCGAGCCGTTCGATTCTCGTCCGTACATCGTGACCCTGGTTGCAGTCGCGGCGGCTACTGCCATCGGCAGGCTCATTCAACCCGTGGTCGGAATAGAGAATACCGACCTCATCTTTATGAGCGTGGTGGTTGTCATTGCGGCGCGCTACGGGCTTTGGCCGTCCCTGGTCGCAAGCATCGTGGCCTCACTCTGCTACAACTTCTTCTTTTTGCCGCCGATCTATACGTTCACCATCACCGACCCGACCAACGTCGCCGCGTTCTTTTTCTTCACCCTGATGGCAATTTTAGTGTCGAACGTAGCCGCGCGCGTTCGCACTCTCGCGGTAAGCGCCATGGCACGGGCGCGTACGACCGAGGCCCTCTACGCCTTCAGCCGCAAGCTCGCTGGCGTAGGAACGCTCGACGATCTGCTATGGGCGACCGCATATCAGGCCGCGTTGATGTTGAAAGTCAGAGTCGTGCTGCTCTTGCCCGAGAATGGATCGATCGTGGTCAAGGCCGGCTATCCTCCCGAGGACGTGCTGGATCAGGCCGATCTAGCCGCAGCGAAATGGGCCTGGGAGCACAATCGCCCTGCCGGACGCGGATCCGACACGCTGCCCGGAGCCAAGCGTCTGTTCCTGCCGATGCGCACGGGCCGGGGCGCAATCGGGGTGGTCGGCATCGACAGCGACAAGCCGGGACCGCTTCTCACCCCCGACCAGCGCCGGCTGCTCGACGCATTGATCGACCAGTCCGCGCTCGCGATCGAGCGCGTTGACCTGGTGGATGACCTCGATCAAGCCAAGCGCAGGGTCGAGGCCGACCGTCTCCGCTCGGCCCTTCTCACCTCGATCTCCCACGACCTCAAGACTCCGCTTGCCGCAATCATCGGCGCGGCAGGCACGCTCAAGAGCTTCCCGAGCGAGTTGACCGATCAGGGCAAGGCCGAGCTGCTCTCGACCATCGTTGACGAGTCCGAGCGGCTCAACCGCTTTATCGCCAATTTGCTCGACATGACCAAGCTCGAAGCCGGCTCGATCAAGCCCAACGCGGCGCGCCACGACGTGAGCGAGGTGGTGGGATCGGTCTTGGAGCGCGCGAGCAAGATCCTGGCGCGGCACAATGTGGAGGTCGACACGGCAGCGGATCTTCCGATGCTCGACCTCGATCCCGTGCTGTTCGAGCAGGCGCTGTTCAACCTACTCGACAACGCCGCGAAATATTCGCCGCCCGATACCAAAATACGCATCGAAGCCTGGCAGGAGGACAGTACCGTCAAGCTGGCAGTCTCCGACGAGGGCCCTGGCATCCCCGCTCACGAGATCGACCGCATCTTTGAGAAGTTCCACCGCGCCGATAAACAAGACCAGGTTCAGGCGGGCACTGGCCTCGGCCTTGCCATCTCCCGCGGCTTCATCGAGGCGATGGGCGGCTCGCTCGTCGCCGGCAATCGATCGGACAGGCCTGGCGCCGTCTTTACCATAGCCATGCCGGTTCCGAAGGGCGCTGGTCGTCTGGACACCGCGGCATGACCGCAATGCCGCTCAAGGTGCTCGTAGTCGACGACGAGCCGCCGATCCGCAGGCTGCTCCGCACCGGCTTGGGTACGCAGGGCTATCAGACGCTCGACGCGCCAAACGCCAAGGCTGCGCTCGATCTGATGTCGGACAAACCAGACCTCGTTATCCTGGATCTTGGACTCCCCGACATGCAGGGTCTCGATTTGCTGCGCCAGATCCGCGCGCAACGCGAGGACGTGCCGATCGTAGTGCTCTCAAGCCGCGGCGACGAGACTGCAAAGGTCGAGGCTCTCGATCTTGGTGCCGATGACTACGTTACCAAGCCGTTCGGCATGGAGGAGCTGCTCGCCCGCATCCGTGCTGCGCTCAGGCATCAGCTTCATCTGCAAGGCGAACGGCCGGTCTTCAAAGTCGGCGACTTGTCGGTCGACCTTGTGCGGCGCGTAGTCAAAGTCGGTGACAAGGTCGTTAAGCTCTCGCCCAAGGAGTATGATTTACTGCGCGTGCTCGTGCAGCACGCGGGCAAGGTGCTCACGCACAAGTTTCTATTGAATCAGCTTTGGGCTGTCCCGATCGATGCGCAATACCTGCGCGTCTATGTCCGGCAACTGAGGCAGAAGATCGAGCCTGACCCGACGCGCCCGCAATA
Organism: Methyloceanibacter sp.; assembly: GCA_035689365.1. Taxonomy (GTDB): domain Bacteria; phylum Pseudomonadota; class Alphaproteobacteria; order Rhizobiales; family Methyloligellaceae; genus Methyloceanibacter. The sequence continues at coordinate 1,033 of DASSLP010000138.1, read as the reverse complement.
TATTCTGACTGAGACCGGCATTGGCTATCGCCTCAGGTCTTCGAACTAGATTGGATCAGTCTCGCCGAGCTCCTTGACAGCCATCATGAAGATCAGCGACTTCCTCTCGCCGGCCGACGTCATGATCGATGTCCGCGCGAACGACAAGAGCCGACTCCTGCGGGAGCTCTCGGATAAAGCCGCGGCGAGAACCGGCTTGAAGGAAGATGAGGTTTTCGAGCAGATTGTCAAACGCGAGGCGCTTGGCTCGACTGGAGTCGGCAACGGCGTGGCTCTTCCTCACTCGAGGATTGGCGGCCTTAGATCACCATTCGGACTCTTGGCCAGGCTCCGTCAGCCAGTGGACTTCGAGGCCATAGACGAGCAACCAGTGAACATCGTTTTCCTGCTCCTTATCCCTGAAGGCGCCGACAACAACGCCCTCGCATCCGTGGCGCGGGCGTTAAGAACCCACGACAGGCTTCAGCAGATCAGGGCGGCTCGTGCTCCCGGCGAAATCTTTCGAGCCATGACCGAGCTCGGGAGTCCATAATCGGCTCGCTGCACCCAAGCCTCCGGCTCGTTGGACCTGCCCCTGAAAATCGCGACCTTCAACGTTAACAACGTCGATAAGCGTCTGGCCAATTTGCTCGGTTGGCTGGGCGCCTCGCAACCTGACGTAGCCTGTCTTCAGGAGCTGAAGGCAACGGATTCAGAATTTCCCATCGCCACCCTCAAAAAGGCGGGATATGGCGCCATCTGGCGGGGGGAAAGCGGACGGAATGGCGTTGCGATTCTCGGTCGGGGAGGCGAGCCGGTGGTGACCCGTACCGCGCTGCCCGGCGATCCTGGCGACAAGCAGAGCCGCTGTATCGAGGCCGCCGTTAACGGTGTGCTGATTGCCACCCTCTACGCGCCGAACGGTAACCCCCAGCCAGGGCCGAAATTCAAATACAAACTCGCCTGGATGAAGCGTCTCGTGGTGCATGCAGCCGAGCTCTACGCTCTCGACGCGCCGGTCGTGCTTGCAGGGGATTTCAACGTCGTGCCGACC
>DASSLP010000137.1:0-2176 GCA_035689365.1 Methyloceanibacter sp. | reverse complement strand
CGGCATCGCGGCGCTCAATGCCGAGGTGACGCGGCAAGCTGCGATGGTCGCCTATATCGACAATTTCCGGCTGATGATGCTGATCGCGCTGGCGACGCTCCCCGTGTTGCTGCTGCTGCGCGGGGGCCACCACCGCCCATTGACCGCGGCCGCCGACGATTAAAATTAAAGGAACCATATTGAGTCCGTACGAGCTGCCGACGAGGTGATGTGAGCCGGTCGTCAACATGACCAACAGTCCGGCGCGGATGATCGATCTCTGGTTGACCCGACCATCCGTCGGCGAAGCCACGAAGGTCCGTCACTCCATTTTTACCGCCTCGCGCACGCGCGCGGGGCGGGAAAATGTCCCTACGCTCTTGTCTCGTCATTGGTCTCGGCCGTGCTCTAGTGCGATGTTTCCAAAATAACGCACCTATGAGCTCAGGCTGCATCGTCGATTTTGTAACGCCAGGTGTGGACGACGGGCTCGCTATTGATGTCGGCAACGAATGCCATCAGCCGCTCCTTGAGTTCGTGTTTGGAGCGGACGCGGATGTGGCGCAGGACCGAACGCGCCAGCTTTGAGAAGAATCCCTCGATGAGATTGAGCCATGACGCGTGGGTCGGCGTGAACGTGAAGGTAAAACGCCCGATCGGCTGCGCGGCAAGCCAGTTCGTGGTCTCGCGCGAGACATGGGCGGAATGGTTGTCGAGGATGAGCTCGATCGCCGTGTCGGCGGGGTAGGCGGCATCGAGGAGTTTGAGAAATTCAATGAATTCGCAGCTGCGGTGGCGTTCCCGGACGAGGGCGTGGACGTGGCCAGTGAGCAGATCGATCCCGGCTATCAGGGTCAGGGTGCCGTGGCGTTTGTACTCGTGATCACGCATCACGGTCGGGCTGGTGCCAGGCAGCGGCGGACGATCCGGCGCGGTCGTGCCGATCGCCTGAATACCGGGCTTCTCGTCATAGGAGATGATGGCCTGGCTTCCCTCCGTGCCCTCCGCGGCGCTCGCCGCGCCCTGTCCCTGCTCGCGCAACACCGCGACTTGGCGATAGATGCACAGGATTTCCGCCATCTTGGGCTCGAATTCCGGATCGCGCTTCTCCAGGTAATAGCGCACCTTGTGCGGCTTGACCGCGTGATCGGCGAGGATCTTGCACACCGTCCCTTGGGCGAGTTTGGCCAGACTGGGGTGGCCGGCGGCGGGCCCCCGATCACGGGCATGCGCGGCCAGCAGCCGCGTCGTCCACAACTCGTGCGAATACCCCAACTCCTTCGGCTTCTGGCAGGCCAGCGCCACCAGCCAGGTTCTCGCCTCCGGGGTAATCGTCGGATCGCGGCCGGTGCGCTGCCGGTCGTCCAATGCTTCGATCACACCCAATTCGGCCGCTCGGTCAAGACATCGGCTAACCGTCTGCGCCGTGACCCCGACTGCGCGGGCCACTGCGTAGGCCGAGGGCTCTGCCAAATATCCCAAAATGATCCGCGCCCGCTCGACGCGGCTCGCCGGCTCAGTGCGCGATCGCGCAATCTCCTGCAATTGCTGCCGCTGCGCCGCATCACTGACCAGCGCAATCACTCGACGCGGTGCCGCCATGGATCCCCCCGATCCAAATCCCCAACCTCCTTCTACCAGATCTCGCGCAAAACGACAAAGCTGATCCCAACATATTGATATTTTGGAATCTATGCACTAGTAGCTGCAACCCATCCGGGCGCGTTGGCCGTGTATCGTCGCGAGGCCTTTCAGGCAGAACAGTTCGATATCGAGCAGTTGAGACGGTTCTGTCTGCGGCGGCTCCGGATTTTTGGACAGTAGGATAAGCTAAGGCCTGACCGGTCCAAAGGACGTGAGACGTGGGCGTAAAGAGGAAGCAGCACAGCGCGGAATTCAAGGCGCGAGTGGCGATGGCATCGCTGTCGGGGGAGAAGACCCTGGCGCAGCTGTCCGTGGAGTTTGGGGTCCATCCGACGATGATCAGCAACTGGAAGCAGGAGCTGGTGAAGCGGGCCGGCGAGTTATTTGCGCGCGGCAGCAAGGCGCCGGCGGTGGAAGATGCGCAGAAGGTGATCGACGATCTACACCGCAAGATCGGGCAGCTGCAGGTCGAGCGCGATTTTCTCGCCGGGCAGCCCGCCATCTCCCGATTGCTGAGAGGCGGGCGATGATCGCGCCGGAAGCGGGGCTGTCC
>DASSLP010000136.1:0-59575 GCA_035689365.1 Methyloceanibacter sp. | reverse complement strand
GGCAAGCGCAGGCGCGATATAGCGCCACGTATAGGTGCTCGTGCCGAAGCCGTGGATGAGGAGGAGGGGGGGACCTTTGCCCTCATCTTGATAATGCAGCCTGACCGGCGCGTCTGGTGGACCGAGCCGGGCATACGGGCCGCCGATCATCTCGCCTGCGGTTAGAGCGCAGGAGCCGAGCGCTAACGCGATCACGGCAACGCCGAGAGCACTTAGCTCCCTCTTCGCCATGCGCCGCAAAGTCCTTGATCCCTCACGCTGACAACGGGCGCCACTGTTGGCGGTTCCGCGTTCCTTAAGTGCCCCGCGAATCAGTGGCGCAAAACGCCAACCCGTCTCTTCGCGTTGTAACCCGCTTCGCCGCCGAGCGGCAATCAACGTGGTTAACCAAAAGTAAAGCAGCATGAACGACTTTGGCGATGCTTTCCCGTTGATGATTGCCTCACTCCCGCCGCTTTCCGTTGACGCCCATAAAATCCCATGTTATCCCATTACTGCCCGTTCGGTGAGTAAGTGGGGGAGGCTGGCCGCGCTCCTTACAGGCCACGGGGGGATCTGCGCCGCCTCTCCCACCGCTCTTTGAGACGAGGTCTCGCACTCGAGGCTCGTTAGTCGCTCGTCGGTCCGAATGCGCATGAGGGGGAGATGGACCAGTTTGTGTCGACATTCACTAATAGGATCGACACGAAAGGCCGCGTCTCAGTCCCGGCTTCTTTCCGCACAGTTCTCGCCAAAGACGGTCTCGACGGCATCTACTGCTATCCGTCGCTCGATGCGCCTGCGCTCGACGCCGGAGGCAAGCGGCTGGTCGACAAGATCAACGCGCTGGTCGAGGACCTCGCCCCTTATTCAGACGAGAAGGACCAGCTCGCGACCGCTCTATTCGGCTCGAGCGAGGTTCTCTCCATCGATCAGGATGGACGCACCACTTTGCCGGAGCGCCTACGCGAGCATGCCGGCATCACGAGCCACATCACGTTCGTCGGGCTCGGCGAGAAGTTTCAGATGTGGGAGCCCAAGCGTTTCGAAACCTATCAGGCGGAGGCGCGCCAGAAAGTGCGCGATCTTCGCAAGTTACTCGGCGCGGGGCGCCGCGGAAGCGGCGGGCCAGAGGGAGCACGGGAATGATGGCGGGTCGCGGCGCGCATATGGCGGCCGTCGGCGGACCGGCCCGCCACATTCCCGTGATGCTCTCGGAGGTGCTTCACGCGCTTGAGCCGAAGTCCGGCGCAATCATCGTCGACGGGACGTTCGGCGCCGGCGGTTACAGCAAAGCCATCCTCGAAGCTGCGGACTGCGAGGTCATCGCCATCGATCGCGATCCCGAGGCGGTCGCAGCAGGTCGCGCGCTTGCTGCGGAGTTCCCGGGCCGGCTGAGGCTGGTCGCCGGCCGCTTTGGCGCCATGGACGAGATCGTGAAGCGGCAAGGAGTCGAGACCGTCGACGGCGTCGCGCTCGATCTCGGTGTCTCCTCGATGCAGCTCGATGGGCCGGAGCGCGGCTTCTCCTTCATGAAGGAAGGGCCCCTCGACATGCGCATGAGCAAAGAGGGGCCGAGCGCATCCGACATCGTCAACACGCTCTCCGCCGGAGAACTCGCCGAGATCATCAGCAAGCTCGGCGAGGAAGGCCGCTCGCGCGCAATTGCCAAGGCTATCGTGGCACGGCGCGCCGAAGCGCCGATCGAAACGACGAAAGAGCTGTCGGACATTGTCGCGCGCGTACTCGGCCGCAAGCGCGACGAAGCTAAGCACCCGGCGACGCGTACCTTCCAGGCGCTCCGTCTTTATCTGAACGACGAGCTCGATGAGCTCGCCCGCGGTCTTTCCGCCGCTGAGCGGTTGCTCAAGGCCGGTGGCCGGCTGGCAGTCGTCACCTTCCATTCGCTCGAGGATCGCATCGCCAAGCGCTTCTTCGCGAGCCGGAGCACGCCTGCGCCGCGCGGCTCGCGGCATCTGCCCGACAGCACGGCGCAGGCCCTTGCGCCGAGCTTCCGGCTTCTTAACCGGCGTCCGATAGAACCGAATCAATCCGAGATCAGGCAAAACCCCCGTGCCCGCTCGGCACGCCTCAGGGCGGCGGAGCGGACCGCTGCGCCTGCCCATGGTCTCGACCTTTCTGCTCTAGGAGTCCCGCAGATCAGTTTTGGCATGTGAATTAGTCAAGTTCGCGAGTTCCAAATGTTGCGTTTCGTAAATGTCTGCCTTGTCCTCGGCCTGGTCGCGCTCGCTTACGTCATCTATCAGGTGAAGTACGAAGCTCGCGCGCTCGACGAGGAGATCGTCTCTCTCGGCAAGCAAGTCGACCAGGAGCGTGACGCGCTTGCCGTGTTGCGGGCCGAATGGAGCCTGCTCAATCGGCCCGAGCGCATCGAGCGCCTTGCGCAGAAATATCTGAAGCTCGCTCCGACTCAGCCCCGCCAGCTTGTCACCGTCGACACCGTGTCGGACCGCGATTTCGATCGCAGCCGGTTCGAGATCACCGCCGCGACGCCGCCGCCTGCTGCCACAGCGGCAGCGATCAAGCCGGCTGCGAAGCCGAAAGCCGCGATCGCAACGGCGGAGGCCGAGTCCACGACTATCACTGCCCTGCCGTGGGCCGCCAAGATCGTGGCTCCAGTCCAGGCCTCAGCTCAATAGACGAAACGGTGTCCGAGTCTGCCAAATGGAATGCCGCAGAGGCCCGAGCCGAGCGGGCCTATCTTGCACGAGGCAGGTATCGCTTCCGCCTCGCCTGCCTTGGCTTCGCGCTCGCCTTCGTGCTGATCGCCGGCCGTCTCGTGACGCTCGGCTTCATCGGAAGCGGGCCCGGCGGCGGAAGTTTGCGAGACATCTCGACGACCGTTCACCGGCCCGACATCGTCGACCGCAACGGAAGGCTGCTTGCCACCGACATCAAGGGCGCGACTCTTTACGCCGACCCGCAGAAGGTCATCGACATCGACGAGCTGGTCGAGCAGGTGACGAGCGTGCTTCCAGATGTGAACGCCGCAGAGCTCCGCGAGAAGCTGAAAGCCGGAAAGAGATTCGTCCGCATCAGGCGCGAGCTCACACCCAAGCAGCAGGAGGAGATTTACGAGCTCGGACTGCCAGGTCTCGACTTCATCGAGGAATATCGCCGCGTCTATCCCCTGGGCGCGACCGCAAGCCACGTGGTCGGCCTGGTCGATGTCGACAACAGAGGTCTCGCCGGCATCGAGAAATTCGTAGACGACAATCCCCAGCTCACCATGCTCCATCCCGACACGCCGTCGTCTGACGAGAGCGTCTCGCTGTCTCTCGATCTCGGCGTGCAGCATGTGTTGCGTGAGGAGCTCACCCGCGCGATGGCGACCTACCACGCCAAGGCCGCTGCGGGCATCGTCATGGACGTCCATTCTGGTGAGGTGCTCGCGCTGTCTTCGCTGCCGGACTTCGACCCGAATCGCAGAGAGCAGGCGCTGGAGAAGGACCGGCTCAACCGCATCGGCTTCGGCGTCTACGAGATGGGCTCGGTGTTCAAGGTGTTCACCGTGGCCGGCGTGGTCGACTACGGGCTTGCCTCGATGCATTCGACCTTCGATGCCACCGGTCCAATCCACTATGCGTCCTTCACCATCAGTGACTTTCACGGCCAGCACCGGGTCTTGAGCCTGCCCGAGGTGTTCACCTATTCCTCGAATGTCGGGGCGGCGAAAATGGCGCTCGAGATGGGCATTGATCGCCATCGCGCCTTCCTTAGGAAGCTGGGCTTGCTTGGCCGAACGCCGACCGAGATAGGCGACACCGCTGCGCCCATCATTCCCGCTCACTGGCAAAAGCTGAACACCATGACCATCGCCTTCGGTCATGGTCTGTCGGTCACGCCGCTCCAGCTCGCCACAGCCACTTTGCCGCTCGTCAATGGCGGCATTGCCGTGACTCCGACCTTCCTGCCACGCTCGCGCGAAGAGGGAATGAGCATGGGCACGCGCGTACTAAAGCGGCAGACCAGCGCCGCCATGATAAAGCTGATGCGGCTCAATGTGCTGAAGGGCACCGGCAAGCGCGCCAATGCCGAAGGCTATCGCGTCGGCGGCAAGACCGGCACGGCCGAGAAGGTGGTTGGGCGGCATTACTCGACCTCATCCCTGCTTACGAGCTTCCTTTGCACCTTCCCGACCGACGCGCCAGAATATCTCGTGCTCGTTATGCTCGACGAGCCGCAGCGCGTGCCTGAGTCGAGCAATCAGGCGACGGCAGGCACCAACGCCGCTCCTACCGCAGGCAAGATCATCGAGCGCATCGGCCCGATCCTCGGCGTCGCGCCGCGGCTCCCCGAGGACCAGCGCCAATTTGACGCGAAGGTGCTCGCCTCCTATTAAAAGACGCCTCATGTCAAGGCGTTGGCGGAGAGCTTGGGGCCTCAAGGAAGCGCCGCATTTCGGGGTTCAGGTCCGGAAATGACACTCGGTGAGCTAATCGGGCTCGAGGCTAAGCTGCCTGCGGGCGCGGCGCGCGTGGACATTACCGGCCTCGCTGCCGATAGCCGCGCAGTCAAGCCTGGCTATCTGTTTGCTGCTCTACCTGGGGTGAAGACCGACGGCGCGCGCTTCATCGCTGAGGCCTTGCAGCGCGGCGCGGCGGCGATCCTCGCGCCCAGGGGCGGTGCGCCCTCAAGCGTCTCAGTGCCGGTCGTGGAGGATAGCGATCCGCGCAGGGCTCTCGCCCTCATCGCTGCTCGCTTTTTCGGCCTTCAGCCTAAGACCGCTGTCGCCGTCACCGGCACCAACGGCAAGACTTCGGTGGCCTCCTTCGTGCGGCAGATCTGGGCGGGGCAGGGCTTCAAGGCCGCAAGCCTCGGGACGGTGGGCGTAGTAAGCCCGCGCGGCACCGAGGTCCTCAAGCACACGACGCCGGACCCGATCGAGCTACACGCGCTCCTCGCCCGGCTCGCCAGGGATGGAGTTACGCATCTGGCGATGGAAGCGTCGAGCCATGGCCTTCAGCAGCGCCGCGTGGACGGCATCAGCTTTGCCGCCGGCGCCTTCACCAATCTTACCCGCGATCACTTGGACTATCACGCGAGCGTCGAGGATTATTTCGCGCAGAAGCTTCGCCTGTTCACCGAGCTTCTGTCGAAAGGCGCCGGCGCAGTGGTTGACGTCGACAGCGAGGCGGGCTTGCGCGTCGCCGATGCGTCTAAGGCTAGAGGACTGAAGCTCATCTCGGTCGGGCGCTCAGGCAAGGCTCTGCGGCTTGTCTCGGCAGAAATCGACGGCTTCGGCCAGATCCTTGTGGTCGAGCATGACAGCAAGAAGCACAAAGTGCGCTTGCCGCTGGTCGGCGCCTTCCAGGCCTCCAACGCACTTGTCGCGGCTGGCCTTGCCATGGCGACAGGCGGGACTGCCGATACGGCTCTGCCGTTGCTCGAAACGCTGCGCGGGGCGCGTGGCCGTCTGGACCTCGCTGGAACGGCGAGAGGGGGCGCGCCAATCTTCATCGATTACGCCCACACGCCGGACGCCCTCGCCAAGGCGCTCGACGCCTTGCGGCCTTACGTCGAGAACCGGCTCGTCGTCGTCTTCGGCTGCGGCGGCGACCGCGACAAGGGCAAGAGGCCAGAGATGGGACGCGTGGCGGTGCAGAAGGCGGACCTTGCCATCGTCACCGACGACAATCCGCGCAGCGAACGGCCGGACGACATTCGCCGCCAGATCTTGGCGGCAGCGCCGGGAGCGCTCGAGATCGGAGATCGTGCGAGCGCTATCGCTGAGGCAGTTGCCAAGCTTAAGCGGGGCGATGTCCTGCTCGTCGCCGGTAAGGGCCACGAGACCGGACAGACCATCGGGACCACGGTGATTCCGTTTTGCGATCACGACGCAGTTGAGGCCGCTTTGAAGCAGGAGGCTAAGGTTGGCTGAGCCGCTTTGGACGTTGGGAGAGATTGGCGCCGCGACCGGTGGCATCTGCCTCGGCGCCCCCGATGCGCCAGTCACTGGCCTGTCGATCGACTCCCGCAGCCTTACCAAAGGCGAGGGCTTCATCGCCATCAGAGGTCCAAACCGCGACGGCCACGCCTTCGTCGCTGCTGCCTTGGAGCAGAGCGCAGTTTGCGCGGTCGTCGATCGAAGCTTCCCGTCCGGCGATGAGGAGAAGCTGGTCCGTGTTGGGGAGACCCTCGAAGCACTGAACGCTCTCGGCCGAGCAGGTCGGGCGCGGGCGCACAACACGGTGGTGGTCGCCGTTACCGGCAGCGTCGGCAAGACCGGCACTAAGGAAGCGCTCAGACTCGCGCTAACGCCGAGCGGCTCGGTGCATGCTTCGGTCAAGTCCTTCAACAATCATTGGGGTGTGCCTCTGTCGCTCGCCAACATGCCGAAGGACACACGGTTCGGCGTGTTCGAGGCGGGGATGAATCATGCCGGCGAGATCGACGCGCTGACGAGGCTGATCAGGCCGCATATCGCCATTATCACCACCGTCGCGCCTGTCCATCTCGGCTTCTTCCGCTCGGTCGAAGAGATCGCCGACGCTAAGGCTGAAATCTTTCGCGGGCTTGAGCGCGGAGGCACTGCGATCATCAACCGCGACAGCCCCTACTACGAGAGACTCAAAAGTGATGCACTCAAAGCCAGCGCCACGATCGTCGGCTTCGGCGAAGCTGAAGACGCAGAGGCGCGGCTGGTAAAGGTGGAGCTTCATTCCGACGGCTCGAACGTGAAGGCCAATATCCTCGGCACCCCGATCAGCTACGCGCTCGGGGCGCCTGGTCGCCACCTCGTGCAGAACTCGCTCGCTGTGCTCGCCGCGGTGAAGATCGCAGGCGCCGATCTCGATCTTGCTACGCGTGCGCTCCCGGGCCTTCAGGCGCAAGCCGGCCGCGGCGCGCGCACTTTTCTCGGCAGCAAAGACCGGCGCATTGCCATCATCGATGAGTCCTATAACGCCAACCCGGCTTCGATGCGCGCGGCGCTTGCAACGCTGGGGCTTACACCGAGATCGAAGTTCGGCCGCCGGGTCGCCGTGCTTGGCGACATGCTCGAGCTTGGGCCTGAGGGACAGAAACTTCACGAGGGGCTCGCAGAGTTCATTGACGGGGCGGGCGTAGATGTTGTCTTTGCCTGTGGCGAGCTGATGGGATCGCTCTACCAGGCACTGCCGGCAAGCCGCCGTGGCGCTTACGCCAAGACCTCCGAGGAGCTTGCTCCGTGTCTGGTGGAAGCTGTAGGGCCGGGGGACGTGATCATGGTCAAGGGGTCTCTCGGCAGCCGCATGGGCCCGCTCGTCGAGGCGCTGAAGCGCCGCTTCGGGGCGGAAACTGCATCGGTCTAAGCCAGGCCTTAAACGGGGAAAGGGATGCTTTACTGGTTGACCGAGTTCACCCCTGAGCTCCCCATCTTCAATATCTTCCGCTACATCACGTTCCGCACCGGCGGCGCGGTGCTCACCGCGCTTCTGTTCGTGTTCCTGTTCGGACCGCGCATTATCAAGTCTTTGCGCATCCGTCAGGGCAGGGGCCAGCCGATCAGGAAAGAAGGCCCGGAGCGTCATCTGCTGCAGAAGCAGGGCACGCCGACCATGGGTGGGCTCATGATCTTGTCCGGCGTGACGGTCGCCGTCCTGCTGTGGGGCAATCTGCGCAATCCTTATGTATGGGTCGTCCTGTTGCTTACCCTCGTGTATGGCGCGGTCGGCCTCTACGACGACTATCTCAAGGTGACCAAGCAGTCGGCCGAAGGCTTTCGCGGCCGCATCAAGATCATTATCGAGGGCGCGGCGGCCCTGATCGCAACCGCAGTTATCGCCAAAGTCGGTGAGGCTCCGCTTTCCACGGAGCTCGCCATTCCCTTCTTCAAGTTTATCGAGGTCGATCTCGGCTGGTTCTTCATTCCGTTCGGCGCCTTCATCATCGTGGGCGCGGGCAACGCGGTAAATCTGACCGACGGGCTCGACGGCCTTGCTATTGTGCCGGTGATGATCGCCGCAGCCACGTTCGGCTTCATCTCCTACCTGGTCGGCAACGTGGTGTTCGCCGACTACTTGCAGATCCACTTCGTTGAGGGAACCGGCGAGCTCGCCGTGGTATGCGGGGCACTGGTCGGCGCAGGCCTCGGCTTCCTGTGGTTCAATGCGCCGCCAGCGCTCATCTTCATGGGCGATACCGGGTCACTCGCGCTTGGCGGCGCGATCGGCACCATCGCCGTCGCGACCAAGCATGAATTGGTTCTGGCCATCGTCGGCGGGCTGTTTGTGCTCGAAGCAGCTTCGGTGATCGTGCAGGTCACCTCGTATCAGCTGTTCGGCGTGCGCGTTTTCAGGATGGCGCCGCTGCATCATCATTTCGAGCAGAAGGGCTGGCCAGAATCGACGGTGGTGATCAGGTTTTGGATCATCGCCGTGGTGCTGGCGCTAGCCGGCCTCGCCACACTGAAATTGCGCTAAGTTCTGATCTCATGATTCCCGTTACGATCTTCTCAGGCCGCGACGTTGCGGTGCTGGGGCTTGGGCTGAGCGGCATCGCGTCGGCGCGCGCGCTCGAGGCCGGCGGCGCCAATGTCTTTGCCTGGGACGACAAGGAGAACGGCAGAGCCGACGCGCTCGCGGCAGGCCTCGCCCTGACCGATCTTTCCTCGGCCGACTGGTCGCGCTTCGCAGCTCTCGTGCTTGCGCCCGGTATTCCGCTGACCCACCCCAAGCCGCATTGGGCGGTGAAGAAGGCGCGCGAAGCAGGTATCGAGGTGATCGGCGATATCGAGCTGTTCTTTCGCGAGCGCGCCAAGCACAAAGCGCCGGGTAAGGTCGTGGTCATCACCGGTACCAATGGCAAATCGACCACGACCGCCCTTACTGCCCATCTCCTGGAAGCCGCCGGAAAGCGCGTGGCGCTCGGCGGCAATATCGGCAAGGCGGTGCTCGATCTTGAGCCGTTCGCGCCCGACCTCACTTACGTGATCGAGCTTTCGTCATTTCAGATCGACCTTGCGCCCTCGGTTGCGCCCGATGCCGCCGCGCTTCTCAACATCACTCCGGACCATCTCGATCGACACGGCACGCTTGAGAACTATGCGCGCATCAAGGCGCAGGTCTTTACCAAGCTCGGCCCTGGAGCGACCGCAGTCGTGGGCGTCGATGACGAACCCTCGCGCGCTGTGGCCGACGCGCTGAAGGGACCATTCGCCGTCAAACGTGTCGCGGTGGGGCGTCCTGTGAAGACCGGCGTCTGGGCCGATCAGGGGGTATTGCACGAGACGGAAGACGGCAAAGAGCTGGCCCAGGTCGATCTCGCCGGGATCGGCTCGCTCAGAGGCGCCCATAATTGGCAAAACGCGGCCTTTGCCGACGCGCTCGCCCGGTCGCAAGGCCTTTCGGCCACTGCCATTTCCCAAGGTTTGCAGAGCTTTGCTGGGCTCTCCCACCGCATGGAGCAGGTGGCAAAAAGGGGCAAGGTCCTGTTCGTCAATGACTCCAAGGCGACCAATGCCGACGCCGCCGGTAAGGCGCTGGCAAGCTTTACTGACATTTACTGGATCATTGGCGGCAGGCCCAAGGAGGGGGGCTTGGCGGGGCTTGAACCATTCTTTCCGCGAATTGTGCGCGCCTACCTGATCGGCGAGGCTGCGGATGCCTTCGCGCGCCAGCTTGGCAGCGCCGTGGCTCATATCTATTGCGGCACGCTCGACCAAGCCGTGGCAACTGCCACCGCCGACGCTGGCCGCTCGTCCGCGGAAGAGCCTGTTGTGCTGCTCTCGCCCGCTTGCGCCTCCTACGACCAGTTCGCCAATTTCGAGAAGCGCGGCGAGGCCTTCCGCGCCATCGTCATGAGCCTCGATGGCGCCGAGAGTGTACGGCCTAAGCAGGGGCAGGCGGCATGAGGATCACCCGCGCCGACCGCAGCGTGCTGTCAGACTGGTGGTTCACCGTCGACCGCCTCATGTTCTTCGGCCTTCTCCTGCTCATGGGTCTCGGCCTCGTTCTGTCCTTCGCGGCTAGCCCGGCCATAGCCGCGAAATACGACCTCGAGCCGTTTCACTTCGTGCGCCGCCACGCGGCCCTGCTTTTGCCTTCGGTCGCCATCATGTTCGCGGCCTCGACCCTGACGCCGAAGCAGATCCGCCGTGCGAGCCTCATTATTTTTCTCGTCGGCAGTGCGCTCATGGCTCTGATCCTCGGTCTTGGCCCTGAGATCAAAGGCGCCAAGCGCTGGCTTCAGGTCGGATTCATTTCCTTGCAGCCGTCGGAATTCGTAAAGCCCGCCTTCATCGTGTTGACCGCGTGGCTGTTCAATGAGGCGCAGAAGCGGCGCGACGTGCCAGGCATCCAATTGGCGGTCGCGCTCTACGCCGTGTTCGTCGTCCTGCTCATCATGCAGCCTGATTTCGGCCAGACGCTCCTCGTCACTTTGGTGTGGGGCGTGCTCGTCTATATGGCTGGCATTAATCTGATCTGGATGGCCGCCCTTGGCCTTGGCGGGATGGCTGGCGTGGCGTCGGCTTATTTCCTTGCACCCCATGTGGCCTCGCGCATCGATCGCTTCTTAAACCCTGCCTCTGGCGACACCTATCAGACCGACCGGTCGATCGACTCCTTCCTGCATGGCGGTTGGTTCGGGCAAGGACCAGGAGAGGGGACGGTGAAGGACGTGCTACCAGACTCGCACACCGACTTTATCTACGCCGTGGCCGCCGAGGAGTATGGCTTGATCGCATGCCTGATCCTGCTTGCCCTCTTCGCCTTCATCGTGTTGCGCGGCCTGTCGAAGGCCTCGCAAGAGCCCGATGGCTTCATCAGGCATGCCGTAGCGGGGCTCGTCATGCTGTTCGGCCTTCAGGCGCTCATCAACATGGCGGTGAATGTCGGGCTCCTCCCGGCCAAAGGCATGACGTTGCCGTTCATCTCTTATGGAGGCTCTTCCCTGCTCGCCATGGCTCTGACCATGGGATTTGCGCTGGGTCTCACGCGCAAGCGGCCGATGGCGGGGCGGGTCACCGTCAGCGTGGCAGCCGAGCCCGATCAGGAGCACGCCGGCATCAAGGAGCAGGCGGCTTGAGTGGCCGCTTGATTCTGCTCGCTGCTGGAGGCACTGGCGGGCACCTCTTTCCCGCCGCAGCGCTCGCTCAGGAGCTTGCCCGTCGCGGGTATGACGTCGAACTCGCAACCGACATCCGCGCCGAGAAATATGGCGTGGAGTTTCCGGCCCGCTCCATTCATCGCATCCCGTCGGCGACGCTCACCAGCCGCAATCCAGTCGCCGTCGCGGCGACCTTCTCGCGGCTCGGCATGGGCTTTCTCGGCGCGCGGCGTTTGCTCCAGGAACTCAAACCCATGGCGGTCATCGGCTTTGGCGGCTATCCCACGCTGCCGCCGATCATCGCCGCGAACACGCTGAAAATCCCGACCGCAATCCACGAGCAGAACGCGATCATGGGCCGCGCCAACCGGCTGCTGGCGCGCTTCGTCGACAAGATTGCGCTGTCATTCAAGCCGACCAAGCTGCTTCGCGCCGACGCCGAAACTAAGGCGCGGTTGACCGGCATTCCGGTACGCGACGCAGTACTTGCCTATCGCAATACCGCCTACGCTCCACCCGCTCCAGGGCAGCGCCTCCTCCTTCTCGTCTTCGGCGGAAGCCAAGGCGCACATTTCTTCTCTGAGGCTTTGCCGGCCGCGCTTAAGCTCCTGCCTGCGGAGATGCGCCAACGCCTCACCGTCGTGCAGCAGGCGCGCGAGGAAGATCTCGATGAGCTGCGCGAGGCTTACAAGAAGGCGGGCATCGCTGCCTATCTCGCGCCCTTCTTTCGCGACCTGCCCGAGCGCATTGCGGAGACGCATCTCGTGATCGCCCGCGCCGGAGCCTCGACCGTGGCGGAGCTGATGGCGATCGGGCGGCCCTGCCTGCTTGTGCCGCTGCCCCATGCCCTTGACAACGATCAGCTTGAAAACGCAACTCGGCTCCAAGAAGGGGGCGGGGGCTGGTGTATCCGGCAAAGCGAGCTCAGCCCTGAACGCCTCGCCAAGGAGCTTGAACGCCTGTTCTCCTCGCCTGAGGTCTTGGCAAAGGCCGCGGAAAAGGCGAAAGCCATGGCTGAGACAAGAGCCGTGGCTAAGCTCGGCGATCTGGCTGAGGAACTTGCCGAGAGCAAGAGTTAAGTCGAGTAGGTCGTAACATGCATCTGCCTCCGCCCGACAAGACGGGTCTGTTCCATGTCGTAGGAATCGGCGGCATCGGCATGAGCGCGATCGCCGAGGTGATGCATACCCGCGGCTATCGCGTGCAGGGGAGCGACCTCAAGGACGGCGCCAATCTCGAGCGCCTGCGTGCGCACGGCATCACCGCTCTGATTGGCCACGACCCGGGCAACATCAAGGACGCGGCCTATCTCGTCATCTCGAGCGCCGTGAAGCCCGGCAATCCAGAGTTCGAAGCCGCAAGGGAGCGCGGCATCCCAATCATTCGCCGTGCCGAGATGCTGGCCGAGCTGATGCGCCCTTGCGCCACCGTCTCGATCACCGGCACCCACGGCAAGACCACCACCACGTCGCTCATCGCCGACATTCTCAAAGCCGGCGACCTCGACCCGACGGTGATCACGGGCGGCATCATCAACGCCTGGGGCACGAATGCCCGCATCGGCAAAGGCGAGTGGATGGTAGTCGAGGCCGACGAGTCTGACGGCACGTTTATCAAGCTGCCCACTCAGATCGGGGTGGTGACCAATATCGATTCCGAGCACATGGACTATTGGCCGTCGCTCGACGCGCTGCACGCGGCGTTTCGCCAGTTCATCGATGCGATCCCGTTCTACGGTCTCGCCGTCGCCTGCATCGATCATCCAGTAGTGCGCGAGCTTCTCGCCAAGCTCGGGGGCGCCGCTAATGGCCGCCGCACCTTGACCTACGGCGTCGCGCGCGATGCCGATATCAGGCTTAGCAATGTACGCCCCGACCACAATACGATCACCTTCGATGCCGATCTTGGTCCGGCAGTGAAAGGCGGCACGCGCAAACTCGAAGACCTCATGCTTCCCGTGCTCGGCCATTACAACGCGCTGAACGCACTCGCCGCGCTTGCCGCGGCAACCGAGGCCGGCGTCAGCGACGATGTGATTCGCAAGACCTTCGCGAAGTTCTCAGGTGTGAAGCGGCGCTTCAGTCGCGCCGGCGAATGGCAGGGTGTCGCGCTCTATGATGATTACGCGCACCACCCGGTCGAGATCGCCTCGGTGCTGCGAGCGGCGCGCATGGCCGGCAACAACGGGCGGATCATCGCCGTGATGCAGCCCCATCGCTACACACGCCTGCAATCCCTGTTCAACGAGTTCTCAGCCTGCCTCGACGATGCAGACATCGTGGTGGTGACGCCGGTCTATTCGGCTGGCGAGGCGCCGATCCCCGGCATCGACCGCGACGAGCTCGCCTCAGGCTTGCGCCGTCACGGCCATCCACATGTGCTAACCGTCGATGGTGAGGACACGCTGGTCGAGACGGTCGCTTCGGTGGCAAAGAAGGGCGACCTCGTGGTTGGGCTTGGCGCCGGCACCATCACCGATTGGATGAACGCGCTGCCTAAGCGGCTCGAGACGAGGAGCCGAGCATGAACGGCGAGGCTCTCATCACTAAGCTCACAGCAAGCCTGCCCGATCTGCGCGGCAAGCTGAAAGCCGAAGCTGCTCTCTCCGATCTCACCTGGTTCAGGGCAGGCGGCCCCGCCGAAGTCCTCTATTCGCCCGCTGACGAAGCCGACCTCGCCTATTTCCTGCGCGAGACGCCAACCGACATTCCGGTCACCGTGATCGGGCTCGGCTCGAATTTGCTGGTGCGCGACGGCGGCATCGAGGGCGTGGTGATCCGCCTGGGGCGCGGCTTCGGCGACATCAAGGTCGAGGGGGACCATCGCCTCCGCGCCGGAGCTGCGGTGCCCGACGTGAAGGTCGCCCGCGCCGCAGCTGATGCGGGCATCGCCGGCCTCTCCTTCTATCGCGGCATCCCAGGCTGTGTCGGGGGCGCGCTACGCATGAACGGAGGCGCACATGGCCGTGAGACCTGCGAGGTCGTGATCGAGGCGCGCGCCGTCGACCGCAAAGGTCAGGTCCACGTGCTTCCCGTGGCAGACCTGCACTACGAATATCGCCATTGCGGCGCGCCAGAGGACCTCATCTTCACCGAGGCTCTCTTCCAGGGCGAGTCTGGGGAACCTGCGAAGATCCTCGCCGAGATGGACGGCATCGCCGCCTATCGCGAGCAGGCGCAACCCATCAAGAGCCGCACCGGTGGCTCGACCTTCAAGAACCCCCAGGGGCACAAAGCCTGGCAGCTCATCGACGCCGCCGGCTGCCGAGGCCTCTCGGTCGGCGACGCCAAGGTCTCGGAGATGCACTGCAACTTCCTCATCAACGAGGGGAAGGCGAGCGGGGCCGATCTCGAGGAGCTTGGCGAGACGGTGCGGGCTCGGGTGAAGGAGACTAGCGGCGTCGAGCTTGAATGGGAGATCAAGCGCCTCGGCGTCCCACGCTGAGCCGGCCTCCGCTTTCACTTTCGGTATCATTACCCGCGAAAGCGGGTAATCCAGTAACCACTGGCGGTGATTACTGGATCGCCCGGTCGAGCCGGGCGATGACATGATGGGATGAAACTTAGTCTCGACAATCGATGGGGGGTCGAATGACCGCCAAGCAAATTCACGTCGCCGTTCTCATGGGCGGGTGGTCGTCCGAACGAGAAGTGTCGCTGCGCTCGGGCGCGGCCTGCGCCGACGCACTCGAAGGGCAAGGTTACCGCGTGACCAGGCTCAATGTCGGCCGCGACGTCGCCGAGCGCCTCGCCGAAATCAAGCCGGACGTCTGCTTCAACGCGCTGCATGGCCGCTACGGCGAGGATGGTTGCATCCAGGGCCTGCTCGAGATGCTCGACATCCCTTACACCCATTCCGGCGTGCTCGCCTCCGCACTCGCCATGCACAAGGAGCGCGCCAAGGCCGTGCTTGCCGCCGCCGGCGTGCCAGTCGCCGAGAGCGTCGTGCTCTCGCGCACCGAGGTCGCCAAGGCGCACGCCATGAAGCCCCCTTACGTGATCAAGCCGCCAACAGAGGGGTCAAGCGTCGGCGTGTTCATCGTGCGCGAGGACCAGCGTCACCCGCCCCAGGAGCTGACAAGCGCGGAATGGTCCCTTGGCGAGGAGGTCATGGTCGAGCGCTATATCGCCGGAAGGGAGCTGACTTGCGCCGTTATGGGCGAAGAGGCGCTCGGGGTGATCGAAATCCGCCCGGCTGAAGGGCTCGCCTTCTACGATTATGACGCAAAATATGCCCCCGGCGGCTCAATTCACGTCCTCCCGGCGCCGCTTAAACCAAATGTTTACCAATTGGTACAGAAGCTGTCGCTAGCGGCTCATAGGGCACTGGGCTGCCGTGGGGTCAGTCGCTCCGACTTTCGCTACGACGACCGGCCAGAGGGCACGGGGGAACTGATCTGCCTTGAGGTCAACACCCAGCCCGGAATGACAGGGACGTCGCTCGTGCCCGAGCTCGCCGCCCATAGCGGCCGCACATTCGGCGAGCTGGTCAAATGGATCGTGGAGGACGCGTCGTGCAATCGCTGAACCCCGGAAGGGGGCAGATGAGGAGACGGGGAGCGCAAGATGCCCTACTTGCGCGCGGCATTGCCGCGCCCCGCGGCTCGCGACGCGTGCCAGCCCTGACGGGCGTGCGCTCGGTCCTGAGGCGCAGCCCCAAGGCCGTCCGGCTCGGCAAGCTCGGCCCCGACCGCATGCGCGGCAAATGGCTCGTACTTTGCGTGCTCTTCCTCGCCACGGCTGTCACCTATGGCGCCCGGGTCGGCGGCCAGAGGTCGAAGATCATCGACATCGACCTATTCACCGGAGGCGTTGAGCGGCTCGCCGTCGCCGCAGGCTTCGGCGTGAAGCGCGTCACCGTGGAAGGCCAGCTTCACGCGACCGATGCCGATATCACCGCCGCGCTCAAGGCCGGCCCCAATACCATGATGCTTGGCTTCGACACCGATGCCGCCAAGGCACGGCTCGAGGCGGTCCCGTGGATTAGACATGCCCAGGTCATGCGCTTCCTTCCTTCGACGCTTCAGGTGGTGATCGAGGAGCGCTCGCCCTATGCCGTTTGGCAGAAGGACGGTCAGACTTATGTCGTCGACGACGAAGGCGTCGTCCTCACCCGCGCACTTCGCGACGCCTATCCCGATCTTCCGCTCGTCGTCGGCGAGGGTGCCGGCAAGAGCGCCTCGCAACTCTTCGCCGTCCTCGTTCGCTATCCCGATCTGAAAGAAAAGATGTTGGGGGCGATTAGAGTCGGCGACCGGCGGTGGACGCTGAAACTGAAATCCGGCGTCGAGGTGATGCTGCCCGACGACAATGTCGACGAGGCGCTCGCTTCGCTCACCAAGCTCGAGCAGGAGCATGGCGTGCTTGAGCGGGATATTGCCGCTGTGGATTTGCGCCTGCTCGATCGGATTACGGTGCGTCTGCACGAGACGGCATCGGTCGCGCCTTCCGACGGCGCTAACCCGGAAGATCAACCGACCGCGAGCACCAAGGGCACAAAGGCCAAAGGCAAGACGTAACACGAAGTCCGAGGGAACAGGGGGATGGTTTACACGACGACGATCAGGAGCAAACGCCAGCGCATCGTAGCCGCGCTTGACGTCGGCACGAGCAAGATCTGCTGCCTGATCGCCAAGACCTCTCCCGCGCCCGACTGGTTCGAAGGCAAAGGCGAGGCGGTGCAATTCGAGGTGCTCGGCTTCGATCACACCCGCGCCGAGGGCCTCAAAGCCGGCATGGTCGCCCATCTCGACAGCGCCGAGGCGTGCATTCGCTCGGCGGTCGATGCGGCAGAGCGCATGGCCGGCGTCACCGTCGAAGATGTGCATGTGAGCGTCACTTGCGGGAGGCTCAGGAGCGAAAGCTTCTCGGCAAGCGTGGCGCTGCCCTCAGGCGCCGTGCGTGAAGACGATATTTTGAGGCTGCTTGCCGGAGGCCGCCAATACGCCGCCCGCGACAAGCGGAGCGTGCTGCACGCGCTGCCCACGAGCTACCGCATTGATGAGAATAGCGGGATCAGCGAGCCGCAGGGCATGTGCGGCGAGCGCCTTTCGGTCGACCTCCACGCCGTCACCGCCGACGGGGTGGCGATGCGCAACATCATGCTTTGCGTCGAGCGCTGCCATCTCGGTGTGGCGAGCCTGGTTGCTGCGCCTTATGCCAGCGCGCTTTCTGTGATCACGCCGGACGAGGCCAAGTTCGGCGTGGCTTGCATCGATTTCGGCGCCGGCACCACTACGCTCTCGGTGTTCGCCGACGGCCATTTCATTCATGCCGACGGCATCGCGCTCGGCGGCAACGCCGTTACCACCGACATCGCCCGCACACTTGGCGCTCCCCTAGAACACGCCGAGCGGCTCAAGACGCTTCACGGTAGCGCATTCGCCACGATCTCCGACGAGCGGGAGATCATCACCTATCCCGCCGTCACCGGCCTGCCGCAGCCGAGCCTGAACCAGATCACCAAGGCACAACTCGCGCTCATCATTCGCCCGCGCATCGAAGAGATTCTCGATTTGATGCGGCGACGCCTGGCCGCGAGCGGCGTGGCCGCCGAGGCGACGCAGCATCTCGTATTGACCGGTGGCGGAAGCCAGCTCACCGGAATTGCGGAGCTTGCCACCAACATGTTCGGACGCACCGCGCGGCTTGGGCGTCCCCGCTCGCTGAGCGGGCTCCCCGCCGTGGCTGCTGCGCCCGATTTCGCCTCATCCATTGGCCTGCTCCTGCAATGGGAGCGCGGCGACGACAGACTTTCAGGACGTGCAGAGCAGCGGTTCTTGCGTACGGGTACCGGGTACTTCGCCAGGGTTGGCGAATGGATCAGAGACAACTTCTAAGGACGAAGGGTTCCCATAGCGCTCCACGGGGACGCGCCAACGGAGCCGGAGCAAGGGCAATTCGCTAAGGATCGGATGACCGCCATGACAATCAACCTCAGAGTTCCAGATTTGACCGAACTCAAACCGCGCATCACCGTCTTCGGTGTCGGGGGCGCTGGCGGCAATGCCGTCAACAACATGATCACGTGCGGTCTCAAAGGCGTCGAGTTCGTGGTCGCCAACACCGACGCGCAAGCGTTGGCAAGCTCGCAGTGTGAGCGCCGCATTCAGATGGGGGCCAACGTGACCGAAGGCCTCGGCGCAGGCTCGAAGCCCGAGATTGGCGCTGCAGCCGCCGAGGAGGCGATGGCCGATCTCAAGGCCCATCTCGTCGGCTGTCACATGGTATTCATTACCGCCGGCATGGGCGGCGGCACCGGCACCGGCGCAGCGTCGGTGATCGCGCGCGCCGCGCGCGAAGAGGGCATCCTCACCGTCGGCGTGGTCACCAAGCCGTTCCAGTTCGAGGGCACGCGGCGCCTGCGCGCCGCCGAGACCGGCATCGACGAGCTACAGAAATATGTCGATACGCTGCTGATCATCCCCAACCAGAATCTGTTCCGCGTCGCCAACGAGAAGACCACTTTCACCGATGCCTTCGCCATGGCAGACGACGTGTTGCGCGCCGGCGTCTCCTGCATCACCGACCTGATGGTGAAGGAAGGACTGATCAATCTCGACTTCGCCGACGTCCGCACCATCATGGCCGGCATGGGCAAGGCGATGATGGGCACAGGCGAATCGAGCGGCGAGCGCCGCGCCATCGAGGCGGCAGAGGCCGCCATCTCCAATCCGCTTCTCGACGATGTGTGCATGAAGGGTGCGAGCGGGCTGCTCGTCTCCATCACCGGAGGCAACGACCTCACGCTCTATGAGGTAGACGAGGCGGCGAGCCGGGTCAGGGCCGAGGCCGATCCAGATGCCAACATCATCGTCGGTGCGACCTTCGATAACGAGCTAGACGGCTCGATCAGGGTGTCGGTGGTGGCGACCGGCATCGGCCTTGTTAGCACTCAGTCGACCAGGCCGGCGCTTGACGCTCCAAAGCCTGCCGTGTTGCAGGAGAGGAGCAGGCTGAGCGAGCGGCTTGCCGGACTTGCCACGCTCCCAGGCGTTCCCGTCGATCTCGACGAGCCCAGCCTCATCCTCGGGCAGAACGAGGTGGTGAAGGAGCCTTCGGTGTGGCGCGCTCCCGGCAACGTCGTGATCGAGAAGCGCCCGCCGCAAGTGACCGGCATGACTTTCCCGCACCCCTCGCAAGGCAAATCTGCCGCGCCTCAGGCCGGGCCGTTCCAGCCGGCTCCGCCGGCAGCGATCAGGCGCCCGGTGCGGCGCATGCCGAACGTCGAGGAGCTGCCGATCACGGCGCAGAACGAGATCAAAGCGCAATCGGGCCACGCGCCTGCACAGGGTCTTGCCGGGCAAAAGAAGAAAGTTGGCTTCCTCGAGCGGCTTGCCAATGTCGGGCGGCACCGCAAGGAGCCTGACGCCGAGTTGCCGGCCAAACTCGAGCCCGAGTTCGGTCAGCCGAGGCTTGCTTCGCTGCCCGAGACGCCGAAACCCCAGCCCCAGCCCCAGAATCAGTCTAGGCCGCTAGCTCAGGCGGTCGCGCCGAGAGCCATCAGAATCGAGCGGCCGCGCGGCGAGGCGGCACCAGCAGCGCCAAAACGGATCGAAGCGCAGCCCAAGGCCCCGGTCGCCGAAGTTGCTGGCGCCGCTGGCGAATCATCCGCTGGCGACGACCTCGAGATTCCCGCCTTCCTGCGTCGCCGGGCGAATTGAGGTTAACGTGAGCACACGACAAAACCAGTTGCGGCATAGTTAACGGAGCAAAAAAGCAAAGTTAGAACAGCGCGTTGTGACCACATGGCCACGGTAATAGAGTGAAAGAAACCGTGATTTGTCGCCTCCCGGTGTGAGCGTTAAGGTTTGTCCAGATTGAACGGCACGACCAGGACCAAAAAGGCATAACACGCCGGGGGCGGCGGAAAGTGCCAGGGAGAGCCGGTCAATCGGGGGGCTCGGGGTGGTACCCGAGCTAAGTAGGGAACTCAAAAATACGGCGCGGGGGCCGACGGGGGCCATGAGGGGTTTTATAGGGGCACGGCAAACCACACTTGCCGGCGAAATCTCACTAACCGGAACGGGCGTACATAGCGGGGCACCAGTCTCCATCACGCTTTGTCCGGCAGACGGCGACACCGGCTTACGGTTTCTTCTCTCCAACGGTCATCCCGACGGCACCGAGATCGCCGCGGACCAGCGCTGGGTCACCGGCGTCACGCTCTGTACGATTCTCGGCGACGGCAACGGCGCCTGCGTCGCGACCGTCGAGCATCTTCTCGCAGCCCTGCGCGGGCTTGGCGTCGATAACGCGATTATTGAGATCGACAGCTCAGAAGTTCCGATCATGGACGGCAGCGCTGCCCGCTTCGTCGAAGCGATTGACGAAGTCGGCCTTGCCGAGCTTGAGACGCCGCGCCGCTACCTCAAAGTCTTGAAGAAGATTGCTGTGGAAGACGCCGGCGCTTATGGCGAACTAACGCCGCATAACGGCTTCCACCTGGACGTCGAGATCGAATTCGACACTCCGCTGATCGGCAATCAGAAGATCGAGATCGACATAAATCCTGGTTCTTTCCGCCGCGAGCTTGCTCGCGCCCGCACCTTCGGCTTCATGAAAGATGTGGAGCGCTTGTGGGCCGCCGGTCTTGCGCTCGGCGCTTCTCTCGAGAACACCGTGGCGATCGGCGACGACCGCATTATCAACCGCGAAGGCTTGCGCTTCTCCGACGAGTTCGTGCGACACAAGGCGCTCGACGCGGTCGGCGATCTTGCGCTTGCCGGCGCACCGATCCTTGGGGCCTTTCGCTCGCGCAGGGGCGGCCACCGGCTCAACACGCTGGTGCTCAAGGCCCTGTTTGCCGACGCCGACGCTTGGACCATGATCGAAGCCCCGCGTTATCGCGAGGTTCGTCATGCCGAGCTCAGCCACCGTCTTGCGGCAGCGAATTTCGCCGCCGAACGGAGCTGATCGGACCTTTGCGCTAACTGCCGGTAGTCCTGCTCGCGCAGACCTTCGCGTTTCGCGCCGCGGAGGGCGTTTTGCGCGGGAGTGCGGGTACCCTGCGGAACGGGCAAAAAAACACCATAATCCGCTAGTTGGTTGGCTTTAGGCTGCGCCAGCTTCGCTGGCGGGCTCGATGTTGCGTGGGCGAGCTTGGCCTGCGAGGGGGACCGATCTTGAGGGGTGGCATACCAAATCCGGTCGAGCCGCTCGGAGCAAAGACGCGTCCCGGGCCCGTGCGGCTTTCCTTCACCCTGCTCTGCCTCGCTCTTTCGGCGAGTCTGCTCGCCGGTTGCGGCTCCTGGTGGGGCGGCAAGAAGGAGATCGTGGAGAACAACGATCCGCCCGATGTCATCTACGGCAAGGCCGAGACGATGATCAACAAGGGCAGCTTCGAGGAAGCCGCCAAGCAATACGAAGAAGTCGACATCAATCATCCCTATTCGCAGGAGGCCCGTAAGGCGATCGTCATGGCGGCCTTCGCCTATTACAAGGCCGGCAAGTATGACGACGCCATCTCGGCCGCCGATCGTTATCTCACGCTGCACCCCGGCACGACTGAGTCCGACCTCGCGCAGAACATTATTGCCATGTCCTATTACGTCCAGATCCTCGATCCGAAGCGCGACCAGACGACGGCGCGGAAGGCGCTCAACGCCTACGAGCAGCTGCTCCAGCGTTATCCCAATTCGCGCTACGCGGCCGAGGCGGAAAACAGGGTGCGCATCCTGCGTGACCTTCTCGCCGCCAGCGAGATGACGGTCGGACGCTATTATCTCCGCCACAACAACTATCTTGCCGCCATCAATCGCTTCCGCGTGGTGGTGACCGACTATCAGACCACCGAGCAGGTGGAAGAGGCCTTGATGCGCCTGACCGAGGCCTATATGGCGTTGGGCATCGTCAACGAGGCCGAAACCGCGGCTGCGGTGCTCGGGCACAACTTCCCGGACAGCAAATGGTACAACCACGCCTACACCCTCTTGCAGCAGAACGGCGCTCAGCCGCAGGAACACGAGGGGTCGTGGATCACCCAGACCTGGAGAGGCAACGGCAAACCGGCCTAGTCGGTCCGCCATGCTAGCCGCCCTGTCGATCCGCGACATCGTCCTGATCGACAAACTCGATCTCGAATTCGGCCAAGGCCTTTCGGTGCTGACGGGGGAAACCGGCGCCGGCAAATCGATCCTACTCGACGCTTTCTCCCTCGCGATCGGAGGCAGGGGAGATGCCGCGTTGGTGCGGCGGGGCGCCTCGCAGGGCCAGGTGACGGCGAGCTTCGATCTCGCGCCGAACCATCTCGTGTTCGAGCTTCTCGCCGCAAACGGGCTTGAGGCAGGAGACGGCCTCATTTTGCGCCGCGTACAGGGGGCCGACGGCAGGAGCCGCGCCTTCATCAACGATGTCAGCGTGAGCGTGCAGCTCTTGCGGCAAGTGGGCCAAGCCCTGGTCGAGATCCATGGCCAACATGACGATCGCGCGCTGATCGATCCAAGCGGCCATCGCGACTTGGTTGACGCGTTTGGCGGCTTGACGGGCGAGGCTCGCCGCGTGGCCGAGGCCTACGAAGCCTGGCATGCGGCGGAGGCCGAGCGGGCGCGGCACGACAGCGAGATCGCAGCCTCCCGCGCCAACGCCGGCTATCTGAGCCACGCGCTGGAAGAACTCCGAGGGCTCGATCCGGAGCAAGGTGAGGAGGAGGCGCTCGCCGCGCGCCGCCAGCTGATGATGAACGCAGAAAAGATTGCGGCCGAGCTTAACGAGGCGCTCGACGCTTTGCAGGGGGAAGGGACCTCAGGGGCGCGGCTCGCCGCGGCGCTTCGGCGCATCGAGCGCCAGGCCGCGTCTGCGGGACCTGTCTTGGCATTGGTCGCCGAGGCGCTTGAACGGGTGCTTGCCGAGACCGACACCGCGCGGGCGCGAATCGAGGAGGCGCTGGCCTTGACCGCGTTCGAGCCTAAGGAGCTTGAGCGCGCAGAGGAGCGACTGTTTGCGCTCCGCGGGCTCGCCCGCAAGCATAAGGTCATGGTCGACGATCTGCCCGCGCTGATGGGGCGCCTAGAGACTGAGCTTGCCGCACTCGACCACAGCGAGACGCAGAGCAGTGAGCTTGCCCGCGCGGCCGGGATCGCGCGGGAGAGCTACGAAACGCTGGCGCTCGATTTGAGCAAGGCGAGGGCCAACGCTGCGCAGCGCCTCGACAAGGAGGTCATGGTCGAGCTCGCCCCGCTGAAGCTCGACAAGGCGAGGTTCATCACCAATATAGAGGCTGTTCCCCTCTCCGAGGGCGGACCCAACGGCATCGACCGCATCGCGTTCTTTGTCGGGACAAATCCCGGCACCGAGCCTGGGCCCTTGATGAAGGTCGCCTCTGGCGGCGAGCTTGCGCGGTTCATTCTTGCGCTGAAGGTGGTGCTGGCTGCCCGCGGCTCTGCGCCGACGCTGGTGTTCGACGAAGCCGACTCTGGTGTCGGTGGAGCGACCGCCGCAGCAGTTGGCGAGAGGCTCGCCAAGCTTGCCGCGCGCGTTCAGGTGCTTGCCGTGACGCATGCGCCGCAGGTCGCGGCGGTGGCGAGCGGGCACCTTTTGATCGCCAAGGAAGCGGTACGCGGTCCCGAAGGAGAGGCCATGGCGACCCGGGTCGCCGTGCTCGAAGGTCCGCATCGCCGGGAGGAGATCGCGCGCATGCTCGCCGGCCAGACCATTACCGACGAGGCGCGCGCCGCAGCCGACCGGCTGATGAGCCGTTCGGCATGATGAATTATGAGCAAAAGCAAGACCAAGCAGAAACCCGAGTCTGGAGCGCCGCTCGCGACGAAGCCCGTTGCTGGGCTGGATGAAGCTGAAGCCACCTCCGAGCTGAAGCGGCTCGCCTCGGAGATCGCCCATCATGACGAGCTTTATTATCGCAAGGACGCGCCGGAGATCTCCGACGCCGAGTATGACGCGCTGCGTGCGCGCAATGACGAGATCGAAGCCCGCTTCCCTCATTTCGTGCGCGATGACAGCCCATCGCTGCGTGTGGGCGCGGCACCGGTGGAGGCTTTCGGCAAGGTCGTGCATCGCGTGCCGATGCTCTCGCTCGGCAACGTGTTCGACGAGGATGGCTTGCGCGACTTTCTCGATCGTATCAGGCGCTTTCTTGGTTTGCAGTCGCTCGATGGGCTCGCCTTCACCGCCGAGCCGAAAATCGACGGCCTGTCCATCACCCTTCGTTACGAGAAGGGGAGGCTGATCCAAGGCGCCACGCGCGGCGACGGCTATGAGGGGGAGAACGTCACCGCCAATGTCCGCACCATCTCCGACATCCCGCACACGATAAAATCGCGAGGCTTCCCCGATCCGTTCGAGCTGCGCGGAGAGATCTACATGAGCCGCGCCGCATTCCAGAGGCTCAACAAAGAGCAGACTGCGCGCGGCGACAGGCTGTTTGCCAACCCGCGCAATGCGGCGGCGGGCTCGCTTCGCCAATTAGACCCGGCCATTACTGCCTCCCGTCCGCTGCGCTTCTTCGCCTATGGCTGGGGCGAGGTGTCAGGTCTTCCGGCCGAGACGCAATGGGACGTCTATCAGGTGCTGCGCGCCTGGGGCTTTCCCTTGAACCCGCTCATCAGACTTACCCACTCAGTCGGCGAAATGCTTGAAACCTACCGCGATATCGAAAGCGGCCGGGCAGGGCTCGACTACGATATCGACGGCATCGTCTATAAACTCGACCGCCTCGACCTCCAGGAGCGCTTAGGCTTCGTCTCCCGCTCGCCGCGCTTCGCGGTCGCCCACAAATTTCCCGCCGAAAAGGCGACTACCGTGTTGCGCGACATTGACATCCAAGTTGGACGCACCGGCGCGCTCACCCCTGTCGCCAAGCTTGACCCGGTCACGGTCGGCGGCGTCGTGGTGCAGAATGCGACGCTGCACAACGAGGACGAGATCACCCGCAAGGACGTGCGTGTCGGCGACACCGTGGTCGTGCAGCGCGCCGGTGATGTCATTCCGCAAATTCTCGGCGTGGTGATGGAGAAGCGGCCCAAGGGGGCGAAGCGATTCGTATTTCCCGATATGTGCCCGGCCTGCGGCAGTCACGCCTCGCGCGAGATCAATCCGAATACCGGCAGGGAAGACGCGATCAGACGCTGCAGCGGAGGGCTGATCTGCCCGGCGCAGCGCGTCGAACGCCTCAAACATTTCGTCTCGCGCAACGCTTTCGACATTGAAGGGCTCGGCGAGAAGCACATCAAGGCGTTCTACGCCGATGGCCTGATCCAATCCCCGCCTGACATCTTCACGCTGGAGAAGCGCGACAAGCGCGCATCCGCGAAGCTCGCCGAGCGCGAGGGCTGGGGAGAGACCTCGGCGAAGAAGCTCTTCGCAGCCATCGAAGCACGCCGCAACGTCAGGCTCGACCGCTTCATTTACGCGCTTGGCATACGTCATGTGGGCGAGACCACGGCGCGCCTGCTCGCGCGTAACTACGGTACGGCCGAGGCCTTCCTTGCCGCGATGCGTGCGGCGGCTGCCGACCGAGAAGGGGATGCTTTCGCCGCGCTCGACAATATCGAGGGCATCGGCCCTGCCGTCGCCGCGGCAATCGCCGATTTCTTCGCCGAAGCGCACAATATTGAAGTGGTCGAAGAGCTTCTGGCAGAAGTTACGCCCTCGCCCTTGGAGAAAGTCGAGCACAGCTCGCGGGTATCAGGCAAGACGGTGGTGTTCACTGGCACGCTCGAGCGCATGACCCGCTCGGAGGCCAAGGCCCGCGCCGAGCGGCTCGGAGCGAAAGTGGCTGGCTCTGTCTCCAAGAACACCGACTACGTCGTGGCAGGCCCCGGCGCCGGCTCCAAGCTGAAAAACGCCAAGGACCTCGGCGTTGCCGTGCTTACCGAAGAGGAATGGCTCAAGCTAATCGATTGAGGCTCAGTTGGACGCTCTGTGCCACGGAGGGCGATCTAAGTTCTCGCTATTGCCTCGAGCCTACCCAAGAGCACGGTGCGAAGGCGATCGAGTGACGACTTGTCGAGTCCCGAAGAGTCTGAAGGAACCCTAAGCTCAATGAGCGACTGCCGTTCGAACCAGAGTCGGATGATGATCTCGTTTCCGACATACCGCAGTTCGTACGTCGGAACGAAGAGTACTCGGTTACTAAGTTGGTACATAAACCCCATGCTGTAGGCTTGCCAGAGATCGGCGGCATGGACCTCGTTCGGCCCGCTGCAAAGGGAGAACAAACCAGCTGAGTTACCAACGATCTCGTCCGTAAGACGGTAAATCCGCTGGATAATGACGGAGAATTTGCTCATTACATCTTTGAACTGAATGTGGCGAGGGCTGCTGGCGAGTTCACGAATTCGGGCAAGAATCGCTTGCGAATCCTCTCGCTGATCCCGCTCGGCCAGGCAACTTTGCAGTGCCGCTCGGAGGGCATCGGCGGACTGAAACCGCCTATCGATGTGTGGATCGAACGCTTGGTCGAACAGTGACAGAAGTCTGTCTGGGCGGGATGTCCTTTAATTTGTCCAGACAGGCATTGCGCTGATGGGGCAGCCGGTTCTTGTCGTCAGTGAGAACACGGGGATCTATCTGGGTAAGCAGATAGAATAGGATACCTGCAGCTAGAGTAAGGTCGGACCGAAGGTCATTCTTGTTTGGACTGTCAGCGTGCAACTCGGGAAGCCGCAAGAAGCGGTTACCCAGCTCCTGCCCGATAGGCGTGGCGAATCCAGAATCGACCTCTTCACGAAACGCTATTCCGAAGTCGACCAAATAGAGCCGACCGTCTGTGCCAATGATGCAGTTCTCTGGTTTGATGTCCCTGTGGACTACCTTTTACTTGTGGCAAGCGTCCAAAATGGCAACGAGTTGCAGCGTCCATTTGATAGCTTGCTCGGCCGTAAATTTCGCATCGACCTCGCGGAGGTGGTGACCTTCAATGAACTCGGTGGCCAAATACAGATCGTAGGAAGACTCCTCATAATGCCTGGCGTTCGTTTCGAGCAGCTGAGGTATTCCGGGTATCGCTAGCGTTTCGAGACTGGCCGCTTCGCGGTAAAGCCGTGCGCGTCGTTCCTGATCTTTCTGCTTGTTTAGTATTTTTATGAACCCCAAGACGATAGTCCCGTCGCGTCGGCGGGCAACCTTAGAGGACGCTTGGCCTCCCGACGGTCCCAAGCGGATCTCTTCCCAATCCTCATTCCAGGAGCGAGCGTTCGAGTGGATCATTTGCAATGATCTAAATATAGGCGACCGAAACGCAAGGGCGGGCTGTTGCACCCAGCGGCGAGCGTCATCCGTATTTCAGCTTCATGCCGATGATGGCGAGTGCAAGCGCAAGCGTGATGGCATTAGACACGATGATCGGCCAGTTGCCGATCAGGCAGCCAAAGAGGAGCCAGAACGCGACACCGGAAGCGAACGCGACGTACATGACGAGCGAGATCGCCCGCGTCTCCTTGTAGCGGATGATGTGCAGCGCCTGAGGCACGAAGGCAGCCGTGGTCAATGTGGCCGCCGCAGCGGAGACGAGGATCTCGGTCGACATCTCTTCCCCTCTTAAGGGACTTTTGGCCGGGCGAACACTGTCATGGCCGGGCTTGGCCCGGCCATCCACGATTTTCATTCAATAAACATGAGGCGAGCCGGTCAGCCGATCGGCGCGGTGGCGTGGCGGAGCCATGCCCGGTCGTTGCTCAGCATCTGCGGCTCGATCTCGCGCCTAACGCGCGCGTGATAGGCGTTGAGCCATTCGCGCTCAAAAGGAAGCAGTTGCTTCGGGTCGATCAGACGCCGGTCAAAGGGAACGAGGGTCAGCGTCTCGAATCCCATCATCTCGCGCGAGCCACCAGCAATCTTCTCCGGCGGCGTGACCAGCACGAGATTCTCGATCCTGATGCCGTAATGGCCTTCGAGATAAAAGCCTGGCTCGTTCGACAGGATCATGCCTGGCTCGAGCTCAACGGTGCCGAGCCGCGACAGCCGCTGCGGCCCCTCATGCACCGCGAGATAGCTGCCAACACCGTGACCGGTGCCGTGATCGAAGTCGAGCCCTGCCTGCCAAAGCGGCCTGCGGGCGAACGGATCGAGATCCTGCCCGCGCGTGCCCTTGGGGAATCGTGCGGTGGCGATGGCGATGTGCGCTTTGAGCACGAGCCCATAGTGTCGCCGCATCTCCGCGGTCGGCGCCCCGACGGCGATGGTGCGCGTCACATCAGTGGTGCCGTCGCGATATTGCCCGCCAGAGTCGATGAGATAGAGCGAGCCTTTCTGCAAAGTGCGCTTGCTCTTGGTGGTTGGGCGGTAATGGACGATGGCACCGTTAGGCCCGACCGCCGAGATCGTGTCGAAGCTGATATCCCTTAGTTGGCCCGATTGGCGGCGGCACTCTTCGAGCTTGAGCGCTGCGGCAATCTCGTCGATCCTGCCGCTCTCGCCCACCTCGTCGAGCCAGGCGAGGAAGCGCGCCATAGCCACGCCGTCGCGCAGATGCACGGCATGTGCGCCCTTGATTTCCACCTCGTTTTTGACGGCCTTTGGGCGAACGCAGGGATCGGTGCCAGGGACGAACTTGGCGCCTTCGGCCTCGAGCAATTGCGCGAAGCGGACTGGCGTGGTCTCCGGGTCTAGCCGCACCCGTGCCTTCTCCTGCCCGAGCGTCTTGAGCCTGCCTTCGAGGGCGGCAGGCTCGGCGAGGTCGACATAGTCGCCGAGCGCGGGCTTCACATTGTCCCCGATTTTCTCCGGACCGATGAACAGCGTCGGCCGGCCGGTGGCCGGCACGATTGCGTAGGCGAGCGCGACCGGTGTGTGCTTGATGTCGCCGCCACGGATGTTGAACAGCCAAGCAATCGAGTCGAGCATGGTGAGGAGCGCGGCGTCGGCCTTCTCCTCGCGGAGCAGCTCCTGCACGTCGCCGATCTTGTCTTGCGCGCTGCGGCCTGCGAACTCGATGCCATGCGGCACGATGGGGACCGAAGGCGCCCTGGGCCGGTCGTGCCAGGCCGCGTCGATCGGGTTGGTCTCGACCGGAACGAGCTTGATGCCGGCTTTGCCCAAGGTCTCGCTGAGGCGCTCGATCTCCTTGATCGTATGCAGCGATGGATCGTAGCCGACGCTTGCGCCCCTGCTGAGCTTTTCGATCAGCCAGGTCGAGGCTTTAGCCTCTGGCGTTTGCAGCACCTCGAACAAGGCAGGATCGGTTTGCGCCCGCGCTTGCAAGACATAACGGCCGTCGACGAACAGCGCGGCCGCCTTGTCGAGCACGATCGCAACGCCAGCAGATCCGGTAAAGCCGGTGAGCCAAGCCAGTCGCTCGGCCGAAGGAGACAGGAACTCGTTCTGGTGCTCGTCGCTATGGGGAACTAGAAAGCCCTTGAGCCTCCGTGCTTTCAGCTCCCGCTGTAACGCCTTGACCCGCTCGCCGCTTTCCCCTGCTACGCTAACTTCTTCGAAAACTTGATACATGGGCGGGCGTATGTAAGCGCAAAGCGCTGCCCCGATCAATCACGCAAAGCTTGGCCGTTGCGGCGGACTATCACCAAGGTTGTCCATCCGTCGAGAATGATGCGTTTTTCGAGGATGAAGCCGTGCGCGCGGTAACGCGCTTGGGTGCCGCGCGCCAGGTCGCTGGTGAGGCCGGAGAGAATCGCGCGTCCATGCGGAGGGATGTAGCGCGCAAGCGTCGGCGCCAGCTCGTAAAGAGCGCGCTCGAGCAGATTGGCGAGCACGAGATCGGGAGCCGACCGGAGCTTCTCGTAGGCGAAGCCAGTTGCTTTCAATACCCGAACCAAGGAAACGACGCCGTTCTTCCGCGCATTGTCGCGGGCGATGTCGACCGCGAGCGGATCGTCGTCGGTTGCCAGGGCGGGCCGTTTCAGTGCCTTGGCTGCGGCGATGACGAGAACGCCGGTGCCGGTTCCGATGTCGAGGATTGATCGCGGACGGGAACGCTTCAACACGTCGTCGAGCGCGATGAGGCAGCCGCGCGTGCTTGCATGATGCGCCGTGCCGAAAGCTTGCCCGGCGTCGATCTCGATGGCGAGCAGACGATGCGCCACTCGCGCTCGATCGTGACTGCCATAAACGAGAAAACGCCCGGCTTCGACAGGTCTGCGCTTACCCTGCGTCAGCGTCACCCAATCCTCGTCGGCGACTTGCTCGATACGCAAAGCCATGTGTGGTGCGCCATCTGCGGCGTGTTCGATCAGCGCAAGCAGCGCATCGCGGGGCGGAGCCTCGGCGAAATGGGCGAAGACCTCGAAGCGTCCCTTGGATCGAAAGTCTCTTCGAGCGCACGCGCTATTCGTTCCGCCGCAGCTTCATCTGTCACGACAGTCGCCTGGTAGAAGATCGATGTCTCTGCTCCATCTCTCCGCGGTTTATCGCGGCAGAGGGAAGCAGGCGCGCGCTCGGCCAGATCTTGCATGGCGCGGCAGCTTAAGCGACCGCGCCATCCGCAAGCAAACCTCGATGCCGAGACTCATTGCGGCTGCGCCGGCTTCGGGGCGGCCAGCGCGGATTGCCCGCCGAAGCAGACGCGTGTTGCCGACTCCTGTTTGCACGGCGCTCCAGCCGGCGTGCCACAGACCTTAGCGAGCGAGGCCTTGGACACGCACAGCCCATCAGACCCGCGCCAGGCTGGACCGCCCTTGCAGCCGCAGCCACGGCAACGGCAGGCGTCGTCGGCATAAGCAACAGACATGGTGAGCAGCAGGAACAAGCCAAGAACGAAGACGATAGCGGCACGCATAGGCATCTCCCTCATCACGTGCATTCACCACCCGCCGCCCCCGCGAAGGTACACGTTTTGTTCTCACAAAAATTGCAAAGAATCGCTTGCGCCCCGCTCAAAAAATCCAACGAGAATCCGCCGAAAAAGGCTGTGAATTGCTCAGGCGCGCTCGATAAAGGTGTCGACCACCTTCTTCTGCCCTGCCTTATCGAAATCGACGGTGAGCTTGTTGCCGTCGACATGGGCCACCCGGCCATAGCCGAATTTCTGGTGGAACACCCGCATGCCAATCTTAAGCCCTGCGCCTTCCGCGGTGCTCGCTGCGACCAGCGTGCCGTCGATGGTGATCGGCTCGCGGCGCGGCGCTTGCGGCGCACCGCCGCGCGGCCGGTTGCGTTGCGCGCGCTGCCACCCCGGCGTCTCGTAGAAACCGCTCGCGAATAGATTCTCCGCCGTGTCGAAGCGGCTCGGCCCATAGCCGCGTAGACCCTTGTCCTCCGCGACTTCGACATGTTCGACCGGCAATTCGTCGATGAAGCGTGACGGCAATGCCGTCTGCCAAGTGCCGCGTGTGCGGCGGTTCTGGGCGAAGGTGATCTTGGCGCGGGTCCTTGCGCGCGTAAGCCCGACATGCGCCAGCCGGCGCTCCTCTTCGAGCCCTGAGCGGCCTGCCTCATCGAGGCTCCGCTGATGCGGAAGCAACCCTTCATCCCAGCCGGGAAGGAATACTGTATCGAATTCGAGACCCTTGGCTGAATGCAGCGTCATCAGGTTGACGCGGTCTGCGCCTTCCTCGGTCTGCGCATCCATGACGAGGGCCACGTGCTCGAGGAAGCCGGCCAGCGTGTCGAACTCCTCCATGAAGCGGATCAGCTCTTTCAGGTTTTCGAGCTTCGACTGCGCTTGTGGCGAGCGCTCGGCCTGCCACATGCCGGTATAGCCGGACTCATCGAGGATCAGTTCGGCAAGCTCGGTGTGACGCATGGTGTCGATCAGCGAGCGCCAGCGGTCGAAGGCTGCAATCAGATCGGCGAGCGCCTTGCGTGCCTTAGGCTTCAGCTCCTCGGTCTCGATCATCAACCGCGCAGCCTGAAACAACGGCACGCCGTGCGCCCGCGCAAGCTGGTGAAGAGATTTGAGGCTGGATTCGCCAAGGCCCCGCCGCGGCACATTGATGATGCGCTCGAATTTGAGATCGTTGGCCGGATTGAGCGTCACCTCGAAATAGGCAGTGGCGTCCTTGATCTCCTGGCGCTCATAGAAGCGCGGACCCCCGATCACGCGATAGGGCAGGCCGAGCGTGATGAAGCGGTCTTCGAAGGCGCGCATCTGGAACGAGGCGCGCATCAAAATGGCGATCTCGCTCAAAGCATGACCTTGGCGCTGGAGCTGCTCAATGTCCTCGCC
Source organism: Methyloceanibacter sp. (assembly GCA_035689365.1). GTDB lineage: Bacteria > Pseudomonadota > Alphaproteobacteria > Rhizobiales > Methyloligellaceae > Methyloceanibacter. The sequence goes on along the minus strand of DASSLP010000136.1, from coordinate 27,472 downwards.
GATGACGCGCGCTTCCTCCTCGTCGTCCCAACAGCCCTCGACCAGGACTTTGTCGCCAGCCTCGCCGTCGGTGCGGAGCGTCTTGCCGAGACGGCCCTTGTTATGGGCGATCAGCCCAGAGGCCGCGCCGAGAATATGCCCGGTGGAGCGGTAGTTGCGTTCGAGCCTGATGATCTTGGCGCCGGGAAAGTCGGTCTCGAATCTGAGAATGTTGTCCACCTCGGCGCCCCGCCAGCCATAGATCGACTGGTCGTCATCGCCGACGCAGCAAATATTCCCATTGCCTTGGGCAAGCAGGCGTAGCCAGAGATATTGCGCGACATTTGAGTCCTGGTATTCGTCGACCAGCATGTAAAGGAAGCGTTGCTGGTATTTTTCCAGCACATCCTGGTGCTCTTGGAACAGCCGCAGATTCTCCAAGAGCAGATCGCCGAAATCGGCGGCGTTCAGCTCCTTCAGCCGCCGCTGATAAGCCGAGTAAAGGTCGCGCGCGCGGCCATTGGCGAAGGCGAAGCTCTCGCCCTCGGGCACGCGCTCCGGCCGCAAGCCTCGATTCTTCCAGCCGTCGATCATCGAGGCGAGAAGACGCGCAGGCCAGCGCTTCTCGTCGATATTCTCCGCTTCGAGCAACTGCTTGAGCAGCCTGATCTGGTCGTCGGTGTCGAGCACGGTAAAGGATGGCTTCAAGTCCACGAGCTCGGCATGGCGGCGCAGGATCTTGACGCCGATGGCGTGGAAGGTGCCGAGCCAAGGCATGCCTTCGACCACGCCGCCAATCAGCTCTCCGATGCGCTGCTTCATCTCGCGCGCGGCCTTGTTGGTGAAGGTAACTGCGAGAATCTGAGACGGACGCGCCCGGCCCAAGCTCAAAATATGGGCGATGCGGGTGGTGAGCACGCGCGTCTTGCCGGTGCCGGCGCCGGCCAGCACGAGCAGCGGCCCGTCGAGCGTCTCGACTGCCTCGCGCTGCTCGGGGTTGAGCGCATCGAGATAGTGACTTGGCCCCCGCCGCATGGCCCGCTCCGACGTGGAGAGCTGCTCGTGTTCGGGTGAAGGCAAAGCAACGGCTGAGGCGCGAATCTTTGTCATCGAATCCAAAACTATACCATTGGCCGCAATCGGCAAAAAAAGAGCGCCGAGATGTAGGGGGCAAGCGCGGGCTCTCAAGACCTATATCGAGCGCGCTTGCGGGAAATTCCATGTGCGGAGCGCCCGCTGGGGCAATGCGCTTGGAGAGTGCATCCGTGCACTGACAGTGATCAAGTTTTGGGCGCGAGCGGCGCGGTGTCGCGATGGGGCAAAATTCCGAGCTTTAATTTGACAACAAACCGCAGAAAAAGTCTGTTATGGCGGTTGCGTGCGCAAGGACGCACCGGCTAACAAGACGCCATACTTCACCTCAGTTGGGAGACGGGACATGCTTCAATTTTTGAGGATGGCTGTTGCTGTGCTTGCAGTTGCCGGGTTTACGTTTGCTTCATTCGGAATGGGGTCCGCCGAAGCCGCCTGCCAGCTGATCACGGCGACCCATAGCGCCCCCTCCAAAACTGAAGCCGCAGCGAGCTCGCGCGCGCTTGCTGTCCAGAGCGCTTATCAACTGAAGAGCGCCAGGGGCTGGAGCTACATGTCCATGAGCGCGCGGAGAGTGAAGGGCGATCCGTTCTGGAAGGCCGTTCGGCCGAACGGCGTGCCGCCCGACGCGCAGCTCAAGCCCGATCTCGTCACGTCGCGCTTTTACACGACCTGTTTCACTGGCGTTGTCGTGCCTTATGTCTGTACGACAGGCTCAACCGTCTGCGGAGCCCGCTGACCAGGGCCCCCCGCGTCGGGCAACCGGGAGAAGCAAGATGCTTCACGCCTTGCGGATCGGCTTCACTTCAATTGGCATCTTGGGATTGAGCCTATGCAGCCCTGGGCTCGCGCAAGCCGCCTGCCAATTGGTGACGGCCACGGCCAGCGAGGCCTCGCCGGCTGAGGCGGCCCACACCTCGCAGGCGCTTGTTGTTCAAAGCGCCAATCAACTGAAGCGCGCGAGGGGTTGGGCCTACCTCACCCTGTATGCCCACAGAGTGAAGGGCGATCCGTTTTGGAAGGCGGTTCGACCGAACGGTGTCCCTGCCGACGCGCAGATCAAGCCCGACATCGTTACCTTCCAGTTCTACACGACCTGCTTCACTGGCGTGGTCGTGCCCTATGTTTGCACCACTGGCTCGGCTGCTTGTGGCCAAGGAATACCTCGGCCATGATGTTGAGCGGCAATGCGCCTCATCCTTGCCACATGGCTTGCTAAGTTGATTTTCAGACTTAAGTGGTAGACGGATTGAACCGGCTTAGCGATCTGGGCAGCGTCATGTTCCCGCAATACACCCTTGGTGAGCGCATTGCCGATGGATGCATCCACATCATCGGCGTCACCGCGAGTCTCATCGCGCTGACCGCTCTCCTCATCATCGGCGTCCAGTCGCAGATGCTGCTATGGGGCGTGAGCCTCGCGATCTACGGCCTTGCGCTGGTTGCGATGTTCGTGTGCTCCGCGGGCTATAATCTCTCGCTTCCGGTTCGACCGAAGCTCAAGGAAGTGTTCCGCCGCCTCGATCACGCCGCGATTTTTCTCCTGATCGCCGGCACCTACACGCCGTTCGTCCTGATCAAGATGCACAACACCTGGGGTTTGGGACTGCTCGCCGTGGTGTGGTCCATCGCCGCCATCGGGATTGCCATCAAGCTTCTTTTCCCGCGCTATCTCGAGGGCCTCACGGTGGGCCTCTATCTCATACAGGGTTGGGCGATTGTCGCAGCCTGGCACCCGCTGGTGACGGCGGTGCCGACCTGGGTCGCGATTCTGCTGGGACTCGGCGGCGTGCTCTACACCATCGGCGTAGTGTTTCACCTGTGGGAGAGGCTGCCTTATCAGAACGCCATCTGGCACGGCTTTGTGCTGACGGCGGCGAGCTGCCACTACGCGGCGGTGCTTGGCGTGGCCGGTATTTGATCCCGAAAACCCCCAGGCATTTCCCTGCAAATCAGCTTATAGATGCGGGCCATGACCGCAGGTCTGGCCAAGGCAGTGCAACGCCCCAAGGGCGAGGGAAAGAAGGCTGTACTTTCCGCTCTTGCCGCACGTTTCGGCAACCGCTTCTCGGCAAGCCAGGCTCTGCGCGAGCAGCACGCCAACACTCTCACCTGGCTCGGATGCGAACCGCCCGACGCCGTCGTGTTCGCCGAATCTGAGGCCGACGTCTCGGATGTCGTGAAGCTCTGCGCGGCGTCGCGCATGCCGATAATTCCTTTTGGCACCGGCACCTCACTTGAAGGCCATGTCAACGCGCCCTTCGGCGGCGTCTCGCTCGATCTCTCGCGCATGAACCGCATCGTCGCGGTGCACGAGGCAGACCTCGATTGCGTGGTCGAGCCCGGTGTCACCCGCAAGCAGCTTAACGATCACCTGCGCGACGCGGGCCTGTTCTTCCCCGTCGATCCAGGCGCCGATGCCAGTCTTGGCGGCATGGCGGCGACGCGCGCGTCCGGTACCAATGCCGTGCGCTATGGCACCATGCGCAATTTGGTGCTCGGACTCTCAGCCGTTCTTGCCGACGGCAGCGTGATCAAGACCGGGGGCAGGGCCCGAAAATCTTCCGCGGGCTACGACCTCACCCGGCTTCTGGTCGGCTCTGAGGGAACGCTCGGGATCATCACCGGTCTCACGCTCAAGCTCTACGGCATCCCTGAGACGATTCTCTCGGCGGTGTGCCCCTTCACCTCCATCGCTGGCGCCTGCAACGCCACGATCGCCGCGCTGCAGATGGGTCTGCCGCTTGCCCGCATCGAGCTTGCGGATGAGGTGCAGATCCGTGCCTGCAACGCCTATTCGCATGTCAGCCTGCCGGAGGTTCCGACGCTCTTTCTCGAATTCCACGGCACAGCGCAAAGCGCGCGCGAGCAGGTCGAGACCTTTGCAGAGATCGCTCGCGGCGAAGGGGGAGGAGACTTCAAGTGGGCCGAGCGGCCCGAGGACCGCAACAAGCTCTGGCAGGCCCGCCACGATGCCTATTGGGCAGCCCGCGGGCTCAGGCCTGGCGCAGAGGTGCTCTCGACCGATGTCTGCGTACCGATCTCGGCACTTGCCGACTGCGTGACCGAAACACGCCGCGACATCGATTCCCTCGGCTTGCTCGCGCCGATCGTAGGCCATGTCGGCGATGGCAACTTCCACGTCATGCCGCTGATCGACCCTGCCGATGCCGAGGAGAGGCTTAAGGTGCAGGCCTTCCTCGATAGGCTAATTGAAAGGGCGCTTGGCTTCGGCGGGACCTGCACGGGCGAGCACGGGGTCGGAGAAGGCAAAATTTCCTATCTCAGGGCCGAGCACGGGTCCGGAGTCGAGGTCATGATTGCCATAAAAAAGGCGCTCGACCCTTTGAATATCCTCAATCCTGGTAAGATTTTTGCGTTAGCATGACGAGCGTCGCGGGGACCGGGACCGTGCTGACGCCGTGGGCGTTTGCCGCAGAGAATCGCGCGACCCAGCTAACCCTTAGGCCTGGACGGCAGTGAACTCATTTCTGCTCGGTTTGACGGCATTTCTGATCTTGGTGCTGAGCGCGCTGTTTGCCGCGCCGCTCTTTATCGACTGGAACGACTACCGCCCGGTGTTCGAGACGCAAGCGACCAAGCTGCTCGGCCGCCAGGTCAAGGTCGGCGGGGAGGTGCACCTCGTCCTCTTGCCCGCGCCTGAGCTCAGATTCGACGACATCAAGGTTGCCGACCAGCAGGGGCTGCTTGATCGTCCGTTCCTCGAGGCCCGCTCGGTCGAGGCCTGGCTCAACATCGGCGCTCTGATGAGCGGCGGCATGGAGGCGAAGCAGATCTCCATCGTCGATCCGGTGTTGCGTCTCGACGTCAAGGCCGACGGCACCGGCAATTGGAGCGATGTCGGCCGCCGTGGCGTTGCTCTTCCCTTCGCGCCAAAGGACGTGATGCTCGATTCGGTCAATGTGAGCGGCGGCCGTGTCGAGATCACCAAGGAGGGCGCGCCGCGGCTGACCCTCGGCAAGGTCAATGGTGCGGCAAGTGCCCAGTCCTTGTCCGGACCCTACAAGGTCTCAGCTACCTATGAATTCGAGGGACGCACACAGGAGCTTCGCTTCTCGACCAGCGAGCCCGATGCTTCCGGCCTGTTCAGAGTCAAGTCGTCGCTGCGCGATCCCGAGCGCAACACCGCCTATCTCCTCGATGGCGGCGTGACGGGACTCGGAGGCAAACTCGTTTATGACGGCAACATCGTCGTGCGTGTGGCCAAGGCCGCGCCAGGCGGCGAGGCCGAGGAGGAGAGCGAGCCTGCAAACGAAGACCAACAGCAACAAGCAGCTTCGCAGCCGGCTGACAAATCATCGCTGCTCGAATTGAAGGGCCCGCTCAAGGCGACACCGGAAGCGGCCGAACTTTCCGATTTCGATCTCACTATCCATTCCAATGGCCATCCGCAGCTGCTCAAGGGCAAGCTCACGTTCGACTATGCCGATCGGTTCAAGACGACAGGTGAGGTCACCGCGAGTTTCGTCGATCTCGATCTTCTGTTCGGTGCGCCGGGCGCACAGGTGCAGCCATCTCCCGCGGCGGTGCTTTATGCGTTTGCCGACCAGGCCCTCGGTGAGGCGGCAGGATTTGGAGAGGGGAGCCTTGCCGTCAACCTCGAGCAGGCGAGCCTTGGCGGCGACCTCATCGGCACTATCGATCTCGCTCTTTCAACACAGGACGGCGGGCTCAAGGTCGAGCGGCTCAAGGCCGTGCTGCCGGGCGGCAACAATATCGAAACCTCGGGCCGCCTGACCCATGGCGATTTTGGCCCGGTGTTCACCGGTCCCATCAAGATCGCGGGCTCAGGCCTTCGACCGCTGACCCGCTGGGCGGCGGGCGACCGCGACACCTCAGGGCAAGTTTCGACCGGCGAATTCAGCCTGCAAGGCATGGCCAAGGTCGGCGACGGCGAGCTCAAGCTCGCGGAAGCCACCGGTGAGCTAAGTGGAACCAAGTTCCGCGGCGATCTGCGCTTTCAGGGCGGCGCGCGGAGCCTGATCGAGCTTTCGCTCGACAGCGACCGGCTCGACTTGAGGGACATGATCGGCGACGGACCGATCTGGCGGTCCTGGATGCCGGAGGTGTCAACGCCAGCAGTGGCGCCCACGCCGCAAGCTGCCCCCACCGAGGAGCAGAACCTGCTCAGCCAGTTCCGCGATGACGATGTGCGTGTGACCTTGCGGGTAGGTGAACTTCTGCTCCCCAACATTCCCGCCGGCAAGCTCGGTGCGCGGTTCTCGCTCATCAATGGCACGCTCGACGTCGAACAGCTCGACTTTGCCGCGGGCTCCGCGATCGCGTTCAACGGCAAAGGCCGGATCGAGCAGCTAAGCGAGGCGCCTTCGGGACGCGTCGATTTCGCGCTCAAGGCTTCGACGCCCGACAGTCTGCACATCGCCTCTGGTCTGTTTGGCCTGCCCGACAGCGTGACCAAATCGCCGCATCTTGCGAGCCTCGCTCCGCTCGATCTTCATGTTGGACTCGTTGCCGGCCGTGAAGGCGATGCGACCAGGGCCTCCGTGCAGCTTGGCGGCCAAGCCGGCGGGTCAGGCATAGCGCTAGCCGCGCATGCGGTGGGCGAGCCTGCCAAGCTCAGCGAAGCCAAGATCGACCTCGACGGCAGCGTCACCGGGGCGCGCCCCGAGGCGATCCTTGTCCTCCTCTTCCCTGATCTGCCCGCCGAGCGCCTCGCCGCGGCCTCAGGCGGAAGCCAGGGCAAGCTCTCCGTCAATCTTGCCGGCGTGCCGAAGACCAAGGTTGTCGGCAAGGCCGAGCTCGCCACCGCGACGATGGATATTGCCTTCGAAGGCCAGGGCTCATTGCAAGAGAGCGGGATTGCGCTTGCAGGCAAAGGCTCCGCCACGAGCAAAGATGCGAGCCTTGCTCTCATGCTGGTAGGCTTTGAAGCGCCGCCTTCGGCCGCCGGCGTCCCGCTCAGCCTTCGCGCCGACCTCGTCAAGCAAGGACCGAGTATCGACCTGACCGGCGTGAAGGGCATGGTCGCAGGCCAGGCTGTCGCAGGAAGCGCGCATTTCGACAAAAACGGAAGCAAGACTCGCTTCAAGCTCGCGGCAAGCGCCGACAGCGTCTCCTTGCCGTCTCTGCTCGGACTCCTGGTCGCCTGGCAGCGCACGCCATCGACCGAGGAGATGCTTGGCGCGATCGGCGCTGGCGCCTCCGAGGTGTGGCCGTCGCGGGGCTTCTCGCTTGGCATCATCGAGAATTCCGAAGGTGACATCACGCTGAGCACGGGGAAGCTCGCGCTTGGAGAGCCGTTTCAAGTCACGGGCGCCACGCTTACCGGCCGCGTCGACAAGAACGGGCTTAACGTCACCAGCCTCACGGGGCACCTGTTCGGCGGGACATTCGCGGCGTCGGGAAGCCTGACGCCACTCGGCGCCGGTGCCGATCTCAAGGCTCATGCCGAGATTGCCGGAGGCAAGCTCGACGATCTCTCGAAGAGCATCTTCGACAATAGTCTCGCCAAGGGCCCGTTCGATCTCGCCTTCAACCTTCAGGGTGAGGGCCTAAGCCCCCCCGGCCTTGTGGCGGGACTGAGTGGAGAGGGTACGCTGTCGCTTGGGCCCGGCGCAGTGCTCGCGCTAAATCCAGATCCGCTTCGCCGCGTGGCGGTGGTCGCCTCCAACACGCGGATCAAGGTCGACAGAGAGCAGATCGCCGAGGAAGCGCGCACCGTGAGGGACAAGGTCACCAAGGGCATTTACAAATATGGCCCGGTGAAGCTTGCCTTCGATATCAAGAGCGGCACGCTCCGGCTTGCGCCGACCACGCTGGCGAGTCCGACCGGTGTGACCAAGATCAACGGTTATGTCGAGCTTGCAAGCCTCAAGCTCGACAGCGAATGGGCTGTAAATCTCGCAGGTGGCAAAAACCAGGACGTGCCGCCGGTGACACTCGTGTTCGCGGGGGCCCTCAGCCAAGCTGACGCGATTTCGCCTTCCATCGATACCGGTGCGATCGAGAGCTATCTCACCATGCGCCGTATGCGGGAGGACGTTGAGCGTCTCGAGACGCTTGACGTGAGCGGCAAGACGCAGCCGCCCGTTGACGATACCGGCCCGGCGGCCGAGAGCCCGCCTCCCGAGCCGCCGGTGGAAGCCGGGCAGCCGAGCGAGCCGAGCCCCCGCGCCGAGACCGAGCAGCCTCAGGAGGCTTTGCCGCAATCGGCCCCGGCGTCCTCGGCCGACGTGGCGCCCACTCCCACAGAGGCGCGTGAGGAAGCGCCAGCACAGCCCGAGGAGAGTGACGGCATCGCGCGGGTGTTGGCCGATCCTGCCAATCAGCCCGCGGGAGAGCCGTCTGCTGAGCCGTCAGGGCAAGAGGCGCCCGCACCGTCCGCCGAAACTGCCAAGCCCGGGGCTTTACCGGTCGCTCCACCGATCAAGGCTGCCGAGCCTGAGACTTCACCGCCCATTGCCCCAACCATCGCCGCGCCGGAAGAGACTCCGGCGCCGCCCGCCGAAGCTGCCAAGCCTGGGACTTCACCGCCTGCCGCTCCGCCGATTGAAGCTGCCGAGCCCGAGGCTTCACCGCGCTCTGCCCCTACGATCGCCGAGCCGAAAGAGGCTTCGGCGCCGCCCGCCGAAGCTGTCAAGCCTGAGACTTCACCGCCTGCCGCTCCGCCGATTGAAACTGCCGAGCCGGAGGCTTCACCGCCCTCTGCCCCGACGGTAGCCGCGCCGGCAGAAGCTCCGTTGCCTTCGCCGGAGGCTCAGCCTGCTGCGGCTGCCCCGGCGATCGCTTCTCCGGAAGAGCCTCCGTTGCCTACGCCAACGCCCGACGCGGCGGCGAGCACTGAGGCTCAACCGACCGCAGCCGCCGCCGATGTGGCGGCACCGCCGCGTCAGCGCTCCTCAAGCCGGCCGCGCCGGTCCCTGAGCGCTCCTCGTGAGGCCCCTGATGCGTGGAAGAAGGGGATCAGCATCTTCGGCCCGTAGCTCCGATCCTTGGTTCAGCGCGAGCGGCGGGTCCGCTCGAGCACATAGAGGCGGATTGCGGCGGAAAGGCTTGGCTGGCGCTCCTGCATCGTGGACCTTCTCTTGTCGATCTCGCCGATCAGCGCCGCGACGGACTTGTCGTCGCTCCGGGCAATGTCACTGAGCGCATTCCAGAATTCATCCTCGAGCGAGATGCTCGTCCGATGCCGCGCGATGGTGAGCGAGCGCTTATTGTGCGCGGGCGCCATGCCAATGCCTAGCGCTTAGGCCCGGTCATATCTTCGGGCCGCACCAGGCGATCGAAATCTTCCGCGCGCACATGACCCAATCTTATCGCCTCTTCGCGCAACGTCGTACCGTTCTTGTGCGCGGCTTTGGCGATCTCGCTTGCCTTGTCATAGCCGATATGCGGCGCAAGCGCCGTGACCAGCATGAGCGAGCGCTCCAAATGCTGCTTCATTTGCGGCCGGTCAGGCTCGATGCCGACGATGCATTTCTCGGTGAAGCTGTCCGCGACGTCGGCCAAGAGCCTGATCGATTGCAGCATGGCGTGGGCGATCACCGGCTTGAACACGTTGAGCTCGAGATGGCCCTGGCTTCCCGCGAAGGTGATCGTGGTGTTGTTACCCATCACCCGCGCCGCCACCTGGGTCACGGCCTCGCATTGCGTCGGATTCACCTTCCCCGGCATGATCGATGACCCCGGCTCGTTCTCCGGCAGGAGCAGCTCGCCAAAGCCAGACCGCGGGCCGGAGCCCAGGATCCGGATATCGTTGGCGACCTTGAACAGCGACACTGCCACGGCGTTGAGCGCGCCATGCGCGAAGACCATGGCGTCGTGAGTGGCGAGCGCCTCGAACTTGTTCTTGGCGCTCACGAACGGCAGCCGTGTCAGTTCGGCGATCTTAGCGGCGAAGGCTTCGGCGAAGAGCGGGCTCGTATTTAGGCCGGTTCCGACCGCGGTACCGCCTTGGGCAAGCTCGTAAAGGCCTGGAAGCGTGAGCTTTATTCGCTCGATTCCGTGATCGACCTGTGCCGCATAGCCGCCGAATTCTTGCCCCAAAGTAAGGGGGGTTGCGTCCTGTAAGTGCGTACGGCCGATCTTGAGGATGTCTTGGAAGGCCTCGGCCTTGTCCTTGAGGGCCTGGTAGAGCCGAGCGAGAGCGGGGTTAAGCTGATAGGCGATCTCCTCGGCGGCTGCGACGTGCATGGCAGTGGGGAACGCGTCATTCGAGGATTGTCCGAGATTGACGTGATCGTTGGGGTGAACGGGGCTTTTTGATCCGAGGGTGCCGCCTAAAAGTTCGCTGGCGCGGTTAGCGATCACCTCGTTCAAATTCATATTGGTCTGGGTGCCGGAACCGGTTTGCCAGACGACCAGGGGGAAATGAGCGTCGAACCTGCCTTCGATGACTTCATCGGCAGATGTGGCGATCGCCGTAGCGAGGCGCTCCTCGAGCAGGCCGATGTCGCGATTGGTCAGCGCTGCCGCCTTTTTGACCAAAGCGAGCGCTCTGATCAGCGGCTTCGGCATGCTCTCCTCGCCGATCTTGAAGTTCCGGCGCGAGCGTTCGGTCTGGGCGCCCCAATATCGCTCCTGCTCCACGTCGATTGTCCCGAGCGAATCGGATTCGATACGGGTGGCGCCTTTCGATTCGCTCAAAGGACCTCGCTTATGAGGCATGCTCAATTCTCCTGTGGATGGGCGGAGCTACGGGGACACTGTACCCGTGCTTTGCCTGTGACCGAATGACCTACGGGTTCTATGGGGGTATAACATTGCCAAAAAAGGGTGGGAGAACGCGGTTTTGCAAAGCGTTGCGGCCTTCTGCCGAGGAGCGCCCAAGGTTCTCGGGGTTGTTTGGTCCGCAAAGTTGGGTGAGGGAGGCTAGTGGCTGAAGTTCCGGCAAAACTGGCGCTGCCAGCGCCGCGTGCCGAGCACATCTCGTTGCTCGTAGCGCGCTCTGCTGCCTTCATCGTCTGCGTCATGGGCGGTGTCGTGCTCCTCGGCTGGCAGATCCCCGATCCCGAGCTCTCACAGGCGCTACCTGGTCTAGCCAGCATGACGCCACATGCCGCTGTGGGCGTTCTCGCCGCAGGCGTTGGTCTGTTCTGCTTCACCTTCAGGGCGCTCCGTCCGCTCGCGAGAGTGATCGGCTTTGCCCTCGTCGTCTTGGGGCTCGCCGTCATGACCCAAGATCTGCTCGGCTTCAACCTCGGCATCGACCAGGCGCTGGTTCGCGCCGAGGTCCTCCTCGCCGACGCCTCTTCCTCGGGCCAGCCCTTGCATATATCGCCCGGCATTACCGGCTCGCTGATCCTGTTCGGGCTCGCGCTGCTTTACGCCAAGCAGGGAAGCATCTCCTCGGCGTTCAGCCAGATCCTTGCGCTCATCATTATCGCCCAGGTGCTGATCGTGCTCGCGGGTTACGCCTATGGCGTCGCCACCTATTATTATCCGTTCCCGTTCACCTCGATGTCGCTCTATGGCGCCATCAGCAGCTTGCTGCTTGCGCTCGGGCTGCTTGCCGCCTCTCCCGAATACGGCATTGCCGCCGCAATCGTCGAGCAGTCGCCTGCCGGGGAGATGCTGCGCAGGCTGCTTCCCGGCATCCTCGTCCTGCCGCTCGTCATCGGCTGGTTCGCCCATTTGGCCGAAGTCCACACCTTCTACGACAGCGCTGCGACGCTCGCGATCTTTGCGGTGGCGAGCATCCTCGTGCTTGCCGTGTTTGCTTGGACGACGATCGGTGCAGTGCGGCGCGCCGACCGCGACCGCAACGCTGCGCTGATGGAGCTGCGCGGCCAGCGCGAGTGGTTGAGCACGACCCTTGCCTCGATCGGCGATGGGGTCATCGCCACCGACCCCAACGGCAGCGTTCTGCTTCTCAACAAGATCGCCGAGCAGATGACGGGATGGTCTGGCCCCGAGGCGCGCGGGCGCCCGATCTGGGAGGTGTTCCGCGTCATTAACGAGAACTCGCGCAAGCCGGTCGACGACCCTGCGCTAAAGGCGCTGCGTGAGCGCGCCGTGACTCGGCTCGAATCTGGCGCCCTCCTTGTCACCCGCGACGAAAGAGAGGTGCCGGTAGAGCATAGCGGTGCGCCTATCCTAGGCTTCGACGGCTCGCTCGCTGGCGCGGTGCTCATTTTCCGCGACGTGACTGAGCGGAGGCGTACCGCCCAGCGCCAAAGCATGCTGGTCGGCGAGCTCAATCATCGCGTCAAGAACGCGCTCGCCATCGTGCAATCTCTGGTACAGGCGAGCCTTCGTCAGGCGACGTCTCGGCCAGCGCAGGCCATGGCCCAGACGCTTGCCGAGCGCTTGCAAGCCTTGCATCGCGCCCATGATCTCCTGCTCGAATCGCAATGGTCAGGCGCGAGCCTCAAGGCGATGGTCGAGCGCGAGCTCGATCCTTATCGCCGCGAAGGCGGCCCCAAGATCATGGTCAAAGGCTCGGACGTGCTGCTCCCACCGCAATGCACCTCGATCCTCGCCATGACCCTGCACGAACTTGCCACCAACGCGGTGAAATACGGGGCGCTGTCGCACAATAACGGGCAGCTCGGTATCAGCTGGAAAACCTCGCGCGGCAACCGCCTCCTGCTCACCTGGGAGGAGCGGGGCACGCTCATCCACGTGCCGGCGCGGCGCAGCTCAAATGGTGGCGGTTTCGGCATGCAGTTGATCGACAAGGGCATCCGCCACAATCTCGGCGGCGACACCAAGGTCGAGTTCAGGCCGACCGGCCTCTATGTCGAGATGAACGTGCCGCTCGAGCCGTCTAAGGAGCCGCGCACCAAGCCACAGCAGAAGGCGGCGGCCGAGGCCTAGCGCCTATTCGAGCGCGCTGATCGCCTCGTTGGCATGGCGTAATCTCTCGGAGAAGTCACGCGTCAGATTGCCTAGGATGGTGATCATGATATTGGGATGCTCGGCCGCAAGTTCCTCGAGCTGATCGACCGCAAGCCCGTAACAGATCACCTTCTCGTCGGCCACGATATCGGCGGAGCGTTTACCACCGTCGAGCAACGCCATCTCGCCGAAGCTCAAGCCGGGCCCAATCGAGGCCACCCGCTTCTTTCGGCCGTTCTGTCCCGGCACTTTGATCTGGACGCTAACCGTGCCGCGCGCCACTACGAAGAACAGTTTGGCTTCAGCCCCCTCGCGGATAATGACCTCGCCCTTCTCGAAGACCAATGGCTTCACCAGGGGCTCGATGAGCCGATAGTCCTCGGCGCTCAAGCCTTTGAGCAGATCGAGCTCGGAAAGCGCGAACTTCGTCCCCGAGCCTCCGGTCGAGGAGCTCGCCAATAGCTGGTCCTCGCACCATTCAAGCGCAGCGTCGGTGTCGGAGAAAACGCGCACGGGGCGCCCTTCGCCCTGCGCGCCAAGTTCGCGAGCGAGCGCGCCAAGCGGTCCGTCATCGGCGATTGCGGCGAACACGAGTTCGGCCCGCCCGCCTGCCAGAGAGCGCGCGGCGCGCGCAATCAGCTTGCGGGCAGAGGCATCGGCGAGATGCACGCGCTTGAAATCGACGATGATATAGCTCGTCTCGGCCGCCAGCTGCATGATGCGCCGCAACAGCTGCTCGGTCGAACCGAAGAACAGGACCCCCTGCGCGTCGAGCACGGCGACCTTGTGCCCCTCGCGGTCGAGCACATCGCGCTCGTCAGGCGTTCGCAGGTGGTTCGAGCGCACCGCGTCGCCGCGATATTCGCGCCTGATCACGCTTCTGACATTGGTGCGATTGTTGAAGGCGTGGAGCTCGAACTCCTTCGAGATTTCCTGGCAGACGCGAATCCCGCGCACGCTGTTGCCGTGCGAGTCGATGGGCGGCGCGAATACGCCGATGCCGATCTGCCCCGGAATGACGGCGATGATGCAGCCCGAGACGCCACTTTTGGCCGGCATGCCGACCTCATAGGCCCACTCGCCGGCATAGTCGTACATGCCGCAGGAATTCATCACCGACAGCACGTCGCGCACATATTGGGCCTCAAACACTCTTTTGCCTGTGACCGGATTGGTGCCGTCATTGGCAAGCGTTGCGGCCATGACGGCGAGATCGCGGGTGGTGACGTTGACCGAGCATTGCCGGAAATAGAGATCGAGTACCTCGTTCGGGTCGTGTTTGATCATGCCGGTATTGAGCATCATGTAAGCGATGGCGCGATTGCGGTGTCCGGTCGCCTGCTCCGACAGGAACACCGCCTCATCGATCTCGACCTGTCTGCCGGCGAGGCCACCGAACAACGCGAGCATGTTGGCGATGCGCTCTTCCGGCGAGGTGCCGTCCATCAGCTCGGCCACGGCGATGGCGCCGGCGTTGACCATGGGGTTGAATGGACGGTTGGCGACCTCGTCGAGGACGATCGAGTTGAATGCCTCTCCCGTGGGCTCGACGCCCACACGCTTTAGCACGGCATCACGGCCATAACGATTGAGCGCGTAGCCATACATGAACGGCTTGGAAACGGACTGGATGGTGAAGGCCTGCTCGACGTCGCCGACGGTATACACCTCGCCGTCGATGGTGGCGATGGCGATGCCGAAGTGAGCAGGGTTGGCCTTGCCAAGCTCGGGGATGTAGTCGGCGGGTTTGCCGCCGGTCAGCGCCGAAACCCGGCTATGCAGCTCGGCAAGATAATCTTCCACCGGCGCAAGCACGGCGGTGTCCTGCGCGCCCACGACGCGTTGTGCGCCAACAGCCTTCTTCATGCGAGCTCCCCAGCCCCTCGACCCAATGCGGTCCAGCATCATTAGACGGAATTGGGACCGCAGGCCAATGACGCGACGAGCGGCTCGTGGTGAAATTTTGTTGCAGGTGAAGAAAAAGGACCGGAGCAGGAAAGGGTTATTTCTTGCGGAACCGATCGAGATGCACGACCTCCGCCGGAGGCCGCGACATCACGACTTCCGACGCTTGTGCCTCGCCCTCGTCATGCGGAGGCTCTAGAGCTCCGCGCGGCTCCTCAGGCTCGCCCACAAGATCGGGAAGGGCGGCAGCCATGTGCTGGCGGGCAGAGTCATTCGCCGCGCCGGGTTTGCCGAACTGAAGTCCGAATTGGGCGGACGGGTCGTAGAAGGCCTTGACTGCGGCGAACGGCACGACCAGCCGCTCCGGCACGTTGGAGAAAGAGAGCTTCACCTCGAAGCGGTCATTCGACACCTGCAAATCCCAGAACTGGTATTGCAGGACGATGGTCATCTCCTCCGGATATTGCTCTTTGAGGCGCTTCGATACCGAGACCCCGTCGGCTCCGGTGTCGAAAGCGATATAGAGATGATGCTCGCCGGGAAGGCCCTCGCGCTGCACGCGCGCCAACACCTGGCGCACCACGCCGCGCAGTGCATCCTGCGTGAGAAGGTCGTATCTGATTTCGTCTTCTGCCATCGATACCGCCGCCTACCCTCTCTGCGACGCTAGGCAGTTCCCCCGTCATAAAGTGGAGGGCTTCTGTTGCCCGGTGCCCTCCGAAACCGCGCCTAACCCCTGCGAAGGGGCTGGGACTTGATTTTCAGGCTATCGCGCCGCTTACGCAGCGAGAGCAGCCTCCGCATAGTTGTCGTTGGCAACTATTTGGTCGGCCCGATAACGGCGGAGCCATGCCGAGCGAAAGCGCGTCCTTTACACCCTCGTCGATCCTATTTCGCCCCCATATCAGGTCCCAGAAATCAGACGCCAGAAATCAGAAGCTTGCCCCGATCTGATTCATGACCACTGATTTCTGCTCCCTGAATGGTGGAGGCGCCGGGTACCGCCCCCGGGTCCGAATGGCTTATTACGAAGGCTATTTATCGCCATAGTCGACTCGCGCCGACGGAACTCAATATAGGCTTCTATGGGGGCGAAAAAAAGATTGATAGGACGGTAACCCCCAGCCGCGAATCGGGCGCAAATGCTATGCTGGGATTGAAAAAACTGAGGCCTAGTCATCCCGTAAGATCATAGGAGAAGACCTCACCCTTGCGTCAGTATCTCGATCTCCTCGCTCGCATTCGCAAGACTGGCGCCCGCAAGGACGACCGGACCAATACCGGCACGCTCAGCATCTTCGGCCACCAGATGCGGTTCGATCTCGCCGGAGGATTTCCGCTCGTCACCACCAAGAAGCTCCACGTCAAATCGATCATCCACGAGCTGCTGTGGTTCCTGCAAGGCTCGACCAATGTACGTTACCTCAACGGTCACGGCGTGACGATCTGGGACGAGTGGGCTGACGAGAGCGGAGACCTCGGGCCTGTCTACGGCCGGCAGTGGCGCTCTTGGCCGACGCCAGATGGACGCCACATCGATCAGATTGCCAAAGTCGTCGAGGGCTTGAAGCGCGATCCCGATTCGCGCCGCCATATCGTTAGTGCCTGGAATGTCGGAGAGCTCGACAAGATGGCGCTCTCACCCTGCCACTGTCTGTTTCAATTCTATGTGGCAGAGGGCCGGCTCTCCTGTCAGCTTTATCAGCGCTCGGCCGATGTGTTTCTTGGCGTGCCCTTTAACATCGCCTCATATGCGCTGCTGACGGAGATGGTGGCGCAGGTGACAGGCCTAGAGCCTGGCGAGTTCGTCCACACCTTCGGCGACGCCCATCTCTATCTGACCCATCTCGACCAGGCAGACGAGCAGTTGAAGCGCATCCCTCGCGCGCTCCCGCGCATGGAGATCAATCCCGAGGTGCGCTCGCTGTTCGGTTTCGCCTATGAGGACTTCAAGCTCGTCGGCTACGACCCGCACCCCGCCATCAGTGCCAAGGTGGCCGTGTGACTCCTGACAAACGGGCGGCTGAGTCGCCTGTCATCGCGCTGGTCGTGGCGATGGCCGAGAACGGGGCGATCGGCAGAGGCGGGGACTTGCCGTGGCGGCTGTCGAGCGACATGCGCTATTTCCGCAAGATCACCATGGGCAAGCCGGTGATCATGGGACGGCGCACCTTCAAGTCCCTGCCGCGCGTTCTCGACGGACGGCTCAATATCGTGCTCACCCGAGACCAAGGCTTCGTCGCGCCTGACGCCGTCATGGCCCACAGCCTCGAGGCGGGGCTCGCCGCGGCGCGCGCCTCCGCGAAGCGGACAGGCGCGGACGAGATCATGGTGATCGGCGGCGAGGATGTGTTTCGTGAGGTGCTTCCGCGAGCCCGCCGCATCTATCGCACCGAGGTGCACGCCTCGCCGGATGCCGACACCTGGTTTCCAGATCTCGACAAAGGCGAATGGCGCGAGATCTCACGCGAGAGGCACGAGGCCGGCCCGCGCGACGAGCACGCCTTCAGCTTCGTCGTACTTGAGCGGGTGGGTGCTCCGTAGCTCGGTCGCATTGCACCGCCCCGGTGACTGGCCTATAACCTTGCCGATCCTTGTCGCAGGACCGCCATTTTGATCGAGCTAGTTTGTCTCGTTAGCTGATCGCTCCGCACGGCCGGTCTTTAGCGCCACCCTTCACAACATATCGGGACGATGTTTCATCATGCCTTGGAGCAATCAAAGCGGCGGCGGCGGTTGGAAGGGCGGCGGCGGTGGCCCTTGGGGCCCGCGCCCCACGGGACCCGGCGGCCAGCAGCCGGATCTTGAAGAGATTCTCCGCCGCGGCCAGGATCGCATTCGCCAGGCCATGCCAGGCGGCGGTGTGCCCGGGCCCTTCACTGCGCTGGCCGCCGTCATTGCGGTTGTCCTGATCGGCTTCTTCGGCTTCACCGTGCGGGTGAATCCCGAAGAACTCGGCATCGTCCTCCGATTCGGCAAATATGTGCGTCAACTGCCGCCCGGCCTCAACTTCCGCTGGCCCTACCCAATCGAGCAGGTCGAGCTGCCGAAAGTTACCCGCGTCAATCGCATCGAGATTGGCATGCGCGGCTCTACCACTTCAGATGGGCGCGACACTGCGGGCACGATCCGCGACGTGCCCGAGGAAAGCCTGATGCTCACCGGCGACGAGAACATCGTCGATGTCGACTTCGTGGTGTTCTGGCAGATCAAGAACGCGTCCGACTATCTGTTCAATATCCAAAATCCAGAAGGCACGGTGAAGGACGTGGCCGAGAGCGCCATGCGCGAGATCGTCGGCCAAAGCGACATCGAGCCGATCCTGACCGAGGCGCGCGCCAAGACCGAAACCTCGGTGCAGGAACTGATGCAACAAACGCTCGACAGCTACGGGGCCGGCGTTTTGGTCCGGCAAGTACAGCTACAGAAGGTGGACCCGCCGCAGCAGGTGATCGACGCCTTCCGCGATGTACAGGCTGCGCGCGCCGATAAGGAGCGGCTCCAGAACGAAGCCAGAGCCTACGCCAACAGGGTAATTCAGGAAGCCAAGGGCGACGCCGAGCGCATCCTCCAGGCGGCGCAAGGCTACCGTGGCCAAGTGATCGCCGAATCGAAGGGCGAGGCCGACCGCTTCCTCAAGGTCTATGAGCAGTACAAGCTCGCGCCCGAGGTCACCCGCAAGCGCATGTTCATCGAGACCATGCAGCACGTGCTTGGCGACACTGACAAGGTGATCATCGATCCGAAGGCGGGGCAAGGGGTCGTGCCGTATCTGCCGCTCCCGGAGTTCTCAAAGCGCCCGCCAAGCCCGGAGCCGCAGCAATGAGCCGCGCTGTACTCACGTTCCTCCTTGTGCTGTTCGCGATCGCCGCGATCGTTGGTTATCTTTCTCTGTTTACCGTCCAGCAGACGCAACAGGCCCTGGTGCTGCAATTCGGCAATCCGATCCGTGTCCTTAACGCGCCCGGTGGGCTGACGCCGGCGAAGGAAGGCGCCGCGGAGGAGACCGGAGGCCAGCAGCCTCGTGGTAATGTACTCGGCCCGGACAATTCCGGACCTGGCCTCTATTTCAAGATTCCGTTCATCCAGAACGTCGAATATTTCGACAAGCGCATTCTCGATATCGACACGGGTTCAGAGGAAGTGATCGCATCGGATCAGAAGCGCCTCGTCGTCGACGCCTTCGCCCGCTACAAGATCGTCAACCCGCTATTGTTCTTCCAGGCAGTGCGCGACGAGCAAACTGCAAATTCGCGGCTGGGCGCAGTGCTTGAAGCGTCGCTGCGGCGGGTGCTTGGCGGCGCAAGCTTCGTCGCCGTCGTGCGCGACAAACGCGAGGCGCTAATGCGCACCATCGCCAGCCAGGTGAACCAAGAGGCTGAGCCGTTCGGCGTCAAAGTCGTCGACGTTCGTATCAAGCGCGTCGATTTGCCGGAGCCGAACATGCAAGCGATCTATCGGCGCATGCAAACCGAGCGTCAACAGCAGGCGGCGGAAATTAGGGCCGAAGGCGAGGGGGCGTCGCGCGGCATTCGCGCCGACGCCGACCGTCAGGTGACGGTGATCAAGGCCGAGGCCACTGGAGAATCGGAGAGAATTCGCGGCGATGGCGACGCCCAGCGCAACCGTATCTACGCCGATGCCTTCAACAAGGACCCCGATTTCTTCGCCTTTTACCGGTCGATGCAGGCCTACGAGGCTTCACTGAAGTCGGACGGGACGCGGCTTTTACTAAGCCCCGACTCGCAATTCTTCCAGTATTTCAACGACGACACCGGAAAGACGGCGCAACCTCCGAGCCCGGCGACCTCGAAACCCGCCGAGAAGCCCGCTGCGCCGACGGACAACGGCTCTAACCCCGATACCGAACAAGGCGCGGCCGCCGGCGGTACTGTCCAGCCGCAGCACGATGTTTCGGCCGAACAAGCGCATCCGGAAGCCCGGCAGGCGCCGTAAGGCCAGGCAGCTAGCGGACCAGGAATGGCGCTTGCAACATGAGCGACCTCGCCGTTGCGTTCGGGCTCGTTCTCGTCATCGAGGGGTCGCTCTGGGCACTTGCGCCGCGGTTTGGACGTAAGATGTTGGAAGCAACGGCGGAAATCCCGGAGACGTCCCTCAGGCTCGGCGGCGCGCTCACGGTTGCCGCAGGCGTCGTTCTGATCTGGATGATACGCGGCTAGCACTCGACGCGGTTTTTGCGACGGCAGGTCGCTTTCCCTCGGATTTCCGCTAAAATGGCGGACGTTCCACTTCAGATGACGGCGAGCGAGGAGACTTCAATTGATGCAGGCGAGCGGCGGTAGGGCCCTTCTTTCCATGCCAAACCTTCGGCGTTGGTGCTACGCCGCAGCGTCGTTCGTGCTTCTTACCGGAACGCCCCTTATTGCTACGCCGAGCCTCGCGCGTGGCCCTGAATCGGTCGCCGATGTTGCCGAAGGCCTGCAGGACACGGTGGTCAACATCTCGACCACGCAGACGTTGAAGGGTAGTGCCGAAGGCACGCAGTCCGGTCCGGGTCCCAAGGGCTCGCCGTTCGAGGAGTTCTTCGACGATTTCTTCGACGACGAGGACAAGGAAGGTTTGCCGCGCAAGGTCAGCTCGCTCGGCTCTGGCTTCGTCGTCGACCCCTCAGGCCTGATCGTCACCAACAATCATGTGATCGAGGGCGCCGACGAGATCATCATCAACTTCACCGACGGCACCAAACTCAAGGTGGTGAAGATCTTGGGTCACGATCCCAAGACCGACCTCGCGCTTCTCAAGGTCGAGCCGAAGAAGCCGCTTCATGCGGTCAGCTTCGGCGATTCCGCAAAGATGCGGGTCGGCGACTGGGTGATGGCGATCGGCAATCCCTTCGGGCTTGGCGGCAGCGTCACGGTCGGCATCATCTCCGCCACCAAGCGCGACATCAATGCCGGGCCGTACGACGACTTCCTCCAGACCGACGCAGCCATCAATCGCGGCAATTCCGGCGGTCCGTTGTTCAACATGGACGGGCAGGTGATCGGGGTGAACACCGCGATCATCTCGCCAAGCGGTGGCTCGATCGGCATCGGCTTCGCCGTGCCATCGAACAGCGCCGTGCAGGTGGTCGATCAGCTCAAACAATTTGGCGAGACACGGCGCGGCTGGCTCGGCGTGCATGTGCAGAACGTGACCGATGAACTCGCCACCAGCCTCGGGCTGAAAGAGCCGACCGGCGCTCTGGTCGCCAAGGTCACCCCCGACAGTCCGGCGTCCGCCGCAGGCATCGAGCCTTCCGACGTGATCCTCAAATTCGACGGGCAGCCTATCGAGAATATGCGCAGCCTGCCGCGCGCCGTCGCTGCGACCGCTATCGGTAAGGCAGTTCCAATCGAGCTCCTCCGCAAGGGCCAGACCGTCGACGTGACCGTCACGGTCGGGAAGTTGCCGGAGGAGGAAGAAGCCGCAGACACGGTCAAGGGCGAGGAGGAACAGCCGCAAAGCGAGCCTGAGAAGGAGGACCTGCTCGGCCTATCTATTGCGCCATTGACCGACGAGCTGCGCAACCAATATGGCATTGGCAAATCGATCGAAGGCGTGGTCATCACCGAGGTGAAGCCCGACAGCCCGGCGGCGCAGAAGAACGTGAAGCCAGGCGACGTGATCGTCGAGGTGACGCAGGAGAAGGTGAAGCAGCCGCAGGACGTCAAAGCGCGACTACTTGCGGTCAGGAAGTCTGGGCGGAAGCAGATCCTGTTCCTGCTGTCCGACGCCAAGGGCGAGCTCCGTTTTGTCGCCGTGCCGACGAGCTAGGCCCTGACGCCCTCTTCAATTCTCATTGCCGGGCCGACGGCGAGCGGCAAGTCTGCCGCTGCCCTTGCACTAGCTTCGCGCTTGCGCGGCGCCGTCATCAATGCCGACTCAATGCAGGTCTATCGCGAGCTTGCCATACTGGCGGCGCGGCCCTCGCAGGCGGACATGGACCGCGTTCTGCATCGTCTCTACGGAATCATTTCTGCGCGCGACGCCTATTCGGTCGGAAGCTGGCTCCAGGATGCTGCGCGGGCGATAGCTGAGGCGGGCGGCAAAGGCAGGGTGCCGATCCTGGTCGGCGGCACAGGCCTCTACTTCAAGGCTTTGCTCGAAGGCTTGGCTCCGGTCCCTGACATTCCGCCCGAGGTCCGCGCTCATTGGCGCGCGCAGGCCGAGCTGCTTGGGACTGGCGAGCTGCATCGGGAGCTTGTGGCGCGCGATCCCGCCATGGCCGCCAGGGTCAGGCCAAGCGATACACAACGCGTGGTGCGCGCGCTCGAAGTCATCGACGCTACCGGCGTCTCGCTCGCCGAGTGGCAAGGCGCCAACGCGCCGCCTGTGTTCGATCCCGACACCGTGCTGAAGTTTGTCATCGCGCCTGAGCGCGAGCCGCTTTACGCGGCGATCGATGCGAGATTCGACCGCATGATCGAGCTCGGCGCGCTTGAAGAGGTGCGCGCTCTTCTGGCACTCGGCCTCGACGACGGCCTTCCCGCCATGCGCGCGCATGGGGTGCGCGAGCTCAGGGGCTATCTTGCCGGTGCCACTAGCTTCGAGGACGCCGTGGCAAAGGCAAAGACCGAGACCCGCCGTTATGCCAAGCGGCAGATGACCTGGCTCAGACGCCACATGGCCGACTGGGAATGGTTCCCTGATACGGATGCCGCGGTCGATGCTACCATTGCCCGCTTTCTCACACCGTGACTTGGGTGCCGATCTCGACCACGCGGTCGGTTGGAAGCCCGAAATAGCTCGACGCATCGTCGGCGTTCTTGGCGAGGATGATGAACAGCCGGTCCTGCCAGGTCGGCATCCCAGATTTCGGGTCTGACCGTACCGCGCGGCGCGACAGGAAGAACGAGGTCGACATAATGTCGAAGCTCAAGCCTTGCTTGCGAGCGAGCGCGAGAGCTTTCGGAATGTTCGGTGTCTCTGCGAAGCCGAAACGGATCAGTATGCGCGTGAACAGCTTGCCGAGAGGCTCAATGCTGACCCGATCTGCGACGGGCACGCGCGGGGTGTTTTCGGTGATGATGGTGAGTATCACGTTCTGCTCATGCAGCACCTTGTAGTGCTTGAGGCTGTGCAGAAGGGCCGTAGGGGCGCTATCGGGGTCGGCGGTGAGAAATACGGCCGTGCCTCGAACCTTATGTGGTTGGCTACTCTCGAGACTCGCGATCAGGCTGTCGATAGGCGTTTCCAAGCGCCGCGTCTTGTTGCCGAGAATGCGTGCGCCTTTTGTCCAGGTGAGCATGATGGTCATCACCATGGCGCCAATCAGAAGCGGCACCCACCCGCCGCTGAACACCTTGAGCATGTTGGCGCTGAGAAATGTGAGGTCGATAAAGAGGAAAGGCCCGATCAAAAGGGCCGATGCCCAGATCGGCCACTTCCAATATTTCCAAACGACGACTATTGCCATCATCGCCGTCACCACCATAGTGCCGGTGACCGCGATGCCGTAGGCCGAAGCGAGCGCGCCCGACGACTTGAACTGCACGACCAAAATGAGCACGCCGAGCAGGAGCAGCGTGTTGACGCGCGGAATATAAATTTGCCCGAACTGGGCCTCGGAGGTGTGGCGAATTTCGAGACGGGGCAGGAGGCCGAGTTGGACTGCCTGCTGCGTCAACGAGTAGGCACCCGAGATCACCGCTTGGCTCGCGATGACAGTGGCTGCGGTGGCGAGCCCAACCATCGGCAGTTGCGCCCAGTCCGGATAAAGCAGAAAGAACGGGTTCTCGATCGCCTTAGGGTTGCCGATGAGTAGCGCACCCTGGCCGAGATAATTGATGGTAAGCGCCGGGAGAGCGATCGTGAGCCACGCCGTCCGGATCGGTCCTCTGCCGAAATGCCCGAGATCGGCATAAAGGGCCTCTGATCCGGTCACTACGAGGAACACGGCGCCAAGCGTTAGCAGGCCGATATAGCCGTGGCTCAACAAGAACTTTACCCCGTGGAGAGGGTTGAACGCCGCGAGCACGCTCAAATTTTGCGCCACATACGAGGCGCCCGCGATCGCAATGACGATGAACCAAACGAGCGTTATGGGACCGAAAAATGCGGCGACCCTGTGCGTACCGCGCGACTGCACAGCAAACAAAGCGAACAGGATGAACACCGCCAGCGGCACCACGTAGTGACTGAAGGCCGGCGTCGCCACCTCAAGACCTTCAACCGCCGCCAACACCGAGAGTGCTGGTGTGATCATCGCGTCGCCGTAGAACAGCGCGGCGCTTATCATGCCGAGCAAGATGATGGTGGTGAAGCTTTTGCCCCCGAGGGCACGGTGGGCAAGCGCCATCAAGGCGAGCGTGCCACCTTCACCGTTATTGTCGGCACGCAGCAGAATGATCACATATTTGACAGTGACGATGAGGAAGAGCGCCCAGATGATGAGCGATAGAATGCCGAGGATCACTTCTTCGCCGGCCGCCGCCGTCGGCCCCACCGCCGCCAATACCGACTCGCGTACCGCGTAGAGCGGGCTCGTGCCGATATCGCCGTACACGACCCCGATTGAGCCGAGTGTCAGTGCCCAGAACCGACCATAGTCGTGCGTTGCGGCGTCGCCGCCGGCTATGGCAGGAGTTGTTGGCTGGGCCTGCGGCATGCGAAGGAGATAAAAGGGCGTTGAAAAAGATATCGCGACAACGCGGAAAGCATCGTCGCGGTCCCTCAAGGCGGTAGGGACATAGGCTTAACCACGGCCCTTGTCTAGGTCGATTGTGCACTGCGAAAGGCCAGTCCCCTACCATAACGCGCCAGTGGTTGCGCAATAAAACCCTCGGCCACGCTAGCGATTAGTAATTTTTAGAAACACGAAAGGCAAAAACGTTGCCATTCATTTGCATTCGGCATTGACCCTCTTCGGGCCAAGCCTTAGGGTGCGCCGCTTGTTAAGGCTTTTCCGCCATTCCTTGAGTTTTGACCGGCCACAAGCCGCGAGGCGCTGGGCCGGTTTTTGTCAGTGGGACTAAAGATGTCGCGTGCGATGACAGGCGCCCAGATGGTGCTTCAGGCACTCGCCGATCAGGGCGTCGAGCATATCTTCGGCTATCCGGGTGGCGCCGTCCTGCCGATCTATGACGAGCTGTTCCAGCAGGACAGGATCAAGCACATCCTGGTCCGCCACGAACAGGGCGCCGCGCATGCCGCCGAGGGCTATGCACGTTCGACCGGCAAGGTCGGCGTCATGCTGGTGACCTCGGGCCCTGGCGCGACCAATGCCGTCACCGGTCTCACCGATGCGCTTATGGATTCAATCCCTGTTGTGTGCATCACCGGGCAGGTGCCGACCCATCTCATCGGCAATGATGCCTTCCAGGAGTGCGACACGGTCGGCATCACCCGCCCCTGCACCAAGCACAATTATCTCGTCAAGGACGTGAACTCTCTGTCGCGTGTTCTGCACGAGGCATTTTATGTCGCGCGCACGGGACGTCCCGGTCCCGTCGTGGTCGATATTCCCAAGGACATCCAGTTTCAGCGCGGCGACTATACCGGGCTCACAAACTCGCAGCACAAGAGCTACAACCCAAGGACCGTTGGCGACGAGCGCGCGGTTCAACCAGCCATCGAGCTGATGGCCAACGCCAAGCGACCGCTCTTCTATACCGGCGGCGGCATCATCAATTCGGGCCCGCTGGCGAGCCAGCGCTTGCGCGAGCTCGTGCTCATGACAGGCTTCCCCATCACCTCCACGTTGATGGGCCTTGGCGCCTACCCCGCCTCGGACAAGCAGTGGCTCGGCATGCTCGGCATGCATGGCACTTACGAGGCCAACAACGCCATGCACGATTGCGACGTAATGATCTGCATCGGTGCGCGCTTCGATGACCGCATCACCGGGCGCGTCGACGCCTTCTCGCCGGGCTCGAAGAAGATCCACGTCGATATCGACCGCTCGTCGATCAATAAGAACGTCAAGGTGGACTTACCCATTGTCGGCGACTGCGCGCATGTGTTGCAGCAGATGATCGATGCTTGGCAGGCCAAGAAGTCCAAGGTCGACAAGGCCGCGCTCAAGACGTGGTGGACACAAATCGATGCGTGGCGTGCGCGCCAATGCCTTCGTTACCGCAAGCGCGACGATATAATCATGCCGCAATATGCGATCGAGCGCCTTTATGCGCTGACCCGCGGCTACGACACCTACATCACCACCGAAGTCGGCCAGCATCAAATGTGGGCTGCCCAGTTCTTCAAGTTCGAAGAACCCAACCGCTGGATGACCTCAGGCGGCCTCGGCACCATGGGCTACGGCCTACCGTCTGCCGTTGGTGTGCAGGTCGCGCATCCGAATTCGCTGGTCATAGATATTGCTGGCGAGGCCTCGGTGCTGATGACCATGCAGGAGATGTCGACCGCGGCGCAATACGACCTGCCGATCAAGATCTTCATTTTGAATAATGAATACATGGGCATGGTCCGCCAGTGGCAGGAGCTGCTGCATGGCGGCCGCTATTCGCATTCCTACACCGCCGCCTTGCCGGATTTCGTCAAGCTCGCCGAGGCCTATCAGGCGGTTGGCATCAGAGCCGAGAAGCCGTCGGAGCTCGACGACGCCATCCGCGAAATGATCGCGGTGCCAAAGCCCGTCATTTTCGATTGCCGGGTCGATAAGCACGCCAATTGCTTCCCCATGATCCCGAGCGGAGAGGCGCACAATCACATGCTTATGGGCGATGACCTCACCGAGGAGGACATCGAGGCCGCCATCACCGAAGAAGGCAAGGTGATGGTCTAAGCATGAATCGGGAACCCGTAACGTGCCGACGTTTCTTCTTGGCTTCCGCGCGATCATGCTGATCGGCTCGGCCGGCGCCATGGCTGGGGCGCTGCTCATGTTCCTTCAGGGCAGCTCGTTTCTGTATCACGCCTGGTTCGATTTCTTCTCAGGCCAGCAGGTCGTCGTCTCCGTGCTCGAGGCGGTCGACGCCTTCCTGTTCGGCATCGTGTTGGTGATCTTTGCCTATGGCATCGCCATCGGCTTCGTCTTCAGTCTGCCGGAAGGGCTATGGGCAGAGACTGCCGAACTGGATGAAGGTCGAAGGCGTCGGCCAGCTCAAGGCGACGCTGGCCGAGGTGGTGATTGTGGTTCTGATCGTGATCTTCGCCCGCGTCGTGGTCGGCACCGTGGAGCTTTCGCGGCCATTCGAGTGGCCGATGCTGGTGCTACCGGCCTCGATCTTTCTCATCGCCACCGCGCTTCGCATGATCGAGCTCGGCGGCGCGAAAGGATCGCAGAGTACCGGCGGGGCTGATGCAGGAGGAAGGCACTGATGGCACAGCCGGGATCGGCCTACCCATTAGAGCATCGCGAGGAGCGGCTCGAGACCCACACAATGACCGTGCTCGTCGACAACGAGCCCGGCGTGCTCGCCCGCGTCATCGGGCTGTTCTCCGGCCGC
This sequence comes from Methyloceanibacter sp., assembly GCA_035689365.1. Taxonomy (GTDB): domain Bacteria; phylum Pseudomonadota; class Alphaproteobacteria; order Rhizobiales; family Methyloligellaceae; genus Methyloceanibacter. The sequence continues at coordinate 266 of DASSLP010000136.1, read as the reverse complement.
GGCTACAACATCGAGTCGCTCACCGTGTCCGAGACCGAGCACGAGGCGCGTCTCTCGCGCATCACCATCGTCACCACCGGCACGCCGATGGTGATCGAGCAGATCCAGCATCAGCTCGAGCGGCTGGTCCCGGTGCACTCGGTCACCGACCTGACTGTCAAGGGCAACCCCATCGAGCGCGAGCTTGCGATGGTGAAGGTTGCCGGCAAAGGGGAGAAGCGGGTCGAGGCCTTGCGTCTGGCCGAGGCCTTCCGCGCACAGGTGAT
>DASSLP010000135.1:0-5581 GCA_035689365.1 Methyloceanibacter sp. | reverse complement strand
GGCGGGCGAGCTGCAGCAGCTTCTGACTACCAAAGGTATCGCCCACAACTCGCAGACCCTGACGGCCTAGCCTTGCTGCTTAGCCCACAGGGATTGCAATGAAGCGGGTAGCGTAGCCCGATTTTACTCGCGCCACGACATTATGTTTGCTTCGGCTATGCGCGTCGTTGAGCGCCCTCTGCACATCTAATGGCGCACTTACCGGATTCCCTGCCACGTCGAGGATAATGTCGCCGGCCTGAAGGTCGCGCTCGGCGGCAATTCCATCGGGATCGACTTTAGTGACGACCACGCCTCCCGCAGAGGATTTGGCGGTCTGTGCAGCGGGGGCGGGAGTAAGCCCTAGCTTGGACGGATCGGTACTGCCTTCCTGGCTCCCCTCGTTCCCAGGCGGGGCCTCGCTGCGCGGGCTCGGAAGCTGCCCAAGCGCAAGCGCGACGGTCTTTTTCTCTCCCTGCCAGTCCTTGAGGCCGGCCACGACGGTTCGCACCGTCTCGGCGGGGATGGCGAAGGCGATGCCGACGGAGCCTCCCGTCGGCGACACGATCGCGCTGTTGATGCCGATGACTTTGCCGCTGACGTCGAAGGTCGGTCCTCCGGAGTTGCCTTGATTGACCGGCGCATCGATCTGGATGAATTCGTTATAGCTGCCAGGCGTGATGTCGCGCGAACGCGCCGAGACGATGCCGGCCGTCACCGTGCCGCCAAGCCCGCACGGATTTCCTACGGCGATCACCCATTCGCCGATGCGCGGCGCCTGGTCGGCGATTTCGACGAATTTGAATCCAGGGCCGCCGTCGACCTTGAGCAGCGCGATATCGGATTGCGCATCGCTCGCCACGACCCTAGCTGGATAGGTGTTGCCGTCGTCGGTCTCGATCGTGATCGACGTGCCATGCTCGATCACGTGGTTGGTGGTCACCGCGTAGCCATCGGAGGAGATAAAAAAGCCGGACCCCTGGCTCGTCGTCAAGCGAGAGTGCCCCGGAGCATCACCCTCATCGGGAGTCTCGCCAAATCGAGGCAGGAATCCTTGGTCCTGATCGTCTGCGGAAGCCTGTTCGTCGACCACCTTCGCGCGGATACCGAACACTGCTGGCTTCACGCGCGCCACAATGTCCTCGAAGCCGCGCGGCGAAGGCTCATCGAGCGTGGCGACTGCCGACTGGAACCACTTCTGCAAGTGTCCCCGTGTGGATGAGCCCGGACCGGCGAGCCAGACTGTAACGAGCGCGATAGCCGCCACCAGAACCAGCATCTTGGCGATCCGACCCAATCTTGCAGAATCATATCTCTCGAACATGGAGGTGTCCCATCAGCGAATCCAAATCGACGACACCGCTCTGTCGCGAAGCCGTCGTAACCCCCCGCCACAAGTGAACAACTGCGACTGGGGAACGCGGCGCTTATGGGCTGGTTCCCGCTCGGAAGCACGCCCCCGTGCCATAATCGCGCCTGCTTCTTCGAGGATCGCAGTGCCCGGTGGCTCGATCAGGGAGGTTGATGGGATGGTCACGTGGGAGATCAAGGGACGGGAATTCGGCAACTGCAATTGCAACTATGGCTGCCCCTTCCAGTTCAACGCGCTGCCGACGCACGGGCATTGCCGCGGGCTGGCGGTATTCGACATCGAGCAGGGCTTTCACGGCTCGACGCGGCTCGACGGTCTCCGCGCCGCCGGCATTTTCCGTTGGCCCGGCCCCATCCATGAAGGCAAAGGCGAAGGCTGGCACATTGTCGACCGGCGTGCGACGCCAAAGCAGCGCGAGTCCCTGTTGCGCATCTTGCGTGGCGAGGACACAGAGCCCGGCGCCACCGTCTATCAGGTGTTCTCCTCGACCTGCGACACGTTCCATGAGCCGGCCGTCGCCGATATCGACTTCGAGCTCGACATCGATGGCCGTAAGGCGCGTGCCAAGATCGAGAACCTGGTGGAGATGCGAGGCGAGCCAATCCTGAACCCGGTCACCGGCGGGGAGCACCGCGTACGTATCGTGCAGCCGAACGGCTTCGAGTTCGCGGAGGCGGAGGTCGGCCGCGGCTGGGCCAAAATTACTGGGCCGATCAGCTTCACGCTTGAAGACACCTACGGGCAATTTGCCCACGTGCATCTTTGCCAAAGCGGCATGGTGCGCTGAGCGCGATCGCCGAGATGAGCCTTGAGTCGACGTTGAGGCGCGATGGCGCGGTCGTACTTGCCGCCCTTGTCCTGCTCAGTTTGCTCGCGTGGTTGGCCGTCCTTGCAGGGGCTGGCACCGGCATGGATCCCGCTGCGATGAGCGGCTGGTGGCTTCCCAGCGCCGCCGCGCCCGCCTTCGGGTCTGGCTGGACGCCAGCCTATTTGCTCATCGCTTTCTTCATGTGGGCAGCGATGATGGTGGCGATGATGCTGCCGAGCGCGTCCCCTATGGTGCTCCTCTATGCTCGTGTCGCGCGGCAAGCTCAGAGTCGGGGACAAAGCAAACGCGCATCGGCTTCCATTGCGGCGTTTGCCGGCGGCTATATCGCCTTGTGGATTCTATTCAGCCTTGTGGCCGTCGCCCTTCAGTGGATGCTCGAACATAGCGGAGCGCTGTCGGTGCTGATGAATTCCCGCAGCACGCTCATGTCGGGCGCGCTCCTGATCGCAGCCGGTCTCTATCAACTCACGCCGCTCAAGGCCGCATGCCTCAAGCAGTGCCGCGCGCCAATCTCCTTCATCGCCACGCATTGGCGCCCCGGGGTTTTCGGCGCTTGGCGCATGGGACTGGATCATGGCCTTTACTGCGTCGGCTGCTGCGCCGTACTCATGCTGCTCCTCTTCGTCGGAGGCATCATGAACTTGGTGTGGATCGCGGGGCTCACGCTGTTCGTGGCGCTGGAGAAGCTCGCGCCCTTCGGCGCAACTGCGGCGCGCGCAGCGGCAGCGCTCCTGATCGCCTCCGGGGCAGCCCTCGTCGTTCTCGGCTGGTTAGCGTGAGTAGAACTCGATGACGAGGTTAGGCTCCATGATCGTGGCGTAAGGCACGTCAGAGAGCGTCGGCACGCGTGTGAGCTTCGCCGTCATCTTGTTGTGGTCGACCTCGATATAGTCGGGCACCTGCCGCTCGGGGCTTTGCGAGGCTTCGAGCACCATGCCGGCATCCTTCGCCTTGTCCCTCACCTCGATCACGTCGCCCTCGCGGCAGCGATAGCTCGGGATGTTCACTCGTCTGCCGTTGACCCGCACATGGCCATGACTGACGAATTGACGCGCGGCGAATACGGTCGGCACGAATTTCGCGCGATAGACGATGGCGTCGAGCCTTCGCTCCAGGAGGCCGATCAGCTTCTCCGAGGTATCGCCCCTCAACCTCGCCGCCTCGCGGTAGATCGCCTTGAACTGTTTCTCGGTGATGTTGCCGTAATATCCCTTCAGCTTCTGCTTGGCTCTGAGCTGCTGGCCGTAGTCGGAGAGCTTGCCGCGGCGGCGCTGACCATGCTCGCCGGGGCCGTATTCGCGCTTGTTGAAGGGGCTCTTGGGACGGCCCCAGATATTCTCGCCGAGCCTCCGGTCGATCTTGTGCTTGGCGTGAATGCGTTTGGTCATGCCTTCAGGACTCCAAAGTCAAATAAAGCTCTCCGCGGGCTTCACCCCGCGCCTTGCGACAAACCTTGCTGGTGATGGCGGTGGCCCACCGGGCCGATTTGCGGCGCTCATTCCGAAGCGCCCCAAGCTTTCGCCCGCGCTCTGTTACACGCGAATGAACGAAGGTGTCAATTGGACCCGGACGAGACAGGGGCGGGTTGGGCGGCTTGGGCAGCCGGTTTGGCCGTCTGCGCGGGAGCAGCAGCAGGGGCAGGCGCCGAAGCTTTGGCGGCCTGGATGTAAGCGTTAATCGCGTTCGCAACCTTCTGTTTCTGCTCAGGAGGGCAATCGGGCCGCTTCGGCGTAACGACCTGGGTTTCGTCGCTGTTTGCATCAGCCTGCGGCGCTGGCGCAGGGGCGGGCTTCGGCGCCGCGGCGGAAGTCGCGGCACCAGCCGCGGGAGCGGCTTGCTGGGCAGGCGGGGTGGCGTCCCCGGCCTCCTTTGCCGTGATCTTTACGCTGCCGGTGAAATAGGACACGGCGAAGATATGCAGCGCATTGATGAGGAGCATCTGATCGTGACTCCAAACCTTCTTCGCCTGCTCGCCCCTCATCAGGGTCTCGTAGTTCGCACGCTCAAGCTCCGGAAGGCCGCATACTTCGGCATAGGCCGAGCGCGTTGCCACGTGAATCACGCGCCGCGCGTCTTCGGTGGGAATAACAAACTTGTTTGGGTCGGATTTATCGACCTTCGCTGGCTTCCCGTCCGGACCAGGCGCCTCATCGGGAATGATGGAGAAGGCGTAAGTCATCAGCACGCGCACGGCGCTGTCGCTCAAGCCCCCCTTCTGCTCGCCTCCGGGCGCGGCGGTGGGCTTGGTACGCGGGGCAAGCTCCTCGGCGGCGGGCCGCACACCATTATCATCGTCAGCTTTGAGAGACGTGCCTGCCAGCAGCGTCAAGACCGCGGCGAGCGCGGCCCCGCCCAACTGAATCCAGGCCTTTTGCATCAAAGCTGCCCCTCTCCTCCCGTGGCGGAAGCTAGCCATCCCGGCAGGCCATCGCAATAGGAGAAACGGGGCGGAACTATGACACCTCGCTATCGCGGGCGGCCTCGCGTGAGCGCGGCGACGATCCCGCGCCATGTTCGCACGTCCTGGTCCGATGCGCCCATGCGATGGAACATGTTGCGAATGTTGCGCACCATTGAGGGGCGTTTTTCGGCGGGGTAAAGGAAGCCGGTTTGGTCGAGCTCGCTTTCGAGATGCTCGAACAGGGCGAACAGCTCGGAGCGCGTTGCCGGCCGCGTATCGGCGAAGGCAATCCCCTCTTGAGCAGGCCCGTCGAATTCGGTGACGCGCCCGAGCTGCGGCGCGGCGCTCGCGGACTTGAGCCATTCATAGCCGAACAGGAGCACCGCTTGAGGCAGGCTCAATGACGCGAATTCGGGGTTGACCGGCGCGGTGAGGATCGCGTCGGCCAACGCGATGTTGTCGTTGTCGAGGCCGCTCCGCTCAGGTCCAAACAGGACTCCGGTGCGCTCGCTCCTCTCCTCTCTCCGTTTGAGATCAGATGCCGCGCTTTCGGGAGAGAGCACAGGTTTTACCATCTCGCGCGGCCGCGCCGTGGTGGCGAGAACGAAATTGAGCTCGCTGATCGCCGCTTCGACGCTTGGATAGACGCGCGCGCTCTCGACGAGAAAGGACGCGCCAGCCGCGGCCGCCTGCGCCTTGTCGTTAGGCCAGCCGTCGCGCGGGGCAACCAGTCTGAGATCGGTTAGCCCGAAATTGGCCATGGCCCGCGCGGCGAAGCCGATATTCTCGCCAAGTTGCGGCTTGACCAGAATGATCGCAGGCGCCCGGGTCGTGATCTTTAGTGCAGATTTGGGCAAGGCTGCCTTCCTCGGCGCGTGCCTTCTGCTCTTGACTCTTGCTTTCACCATGAAGCCCATAGTTTTTGTGCTTCCGAGAACTTAGCACCACCCACACCCCCAAACCCCTTCTTTGATCCGCAAAGGATTTCTGCGGGCCACTA
>DASSLP010000134.1:0-14323 GCA_035689365.1 Methyloceanibacter sp. | reverse complement strand
AAGCGGCTCTCAGCGCAGCAATCGCCACGTCGAATTTCAGTCAATTGCTTTTTCTCACGTTACTTTCCGGTCCTAATTAAATTTACGCAGCCTCAACGATTGGCAAAATTCGTGCGAACTTGATTCCCGCAAGCGGCGGCGCGGTCGAGCAGCAACTTCCGCTCACGCTCGTTGCGGGTGAGCCCTGCAGCGCGCTCGAACTCGGCGCGTGCCTCGCCCAACCTCCCGAGCTTCCGCAACAGATCGCCGCGCACGCTCGGCAGCAAATGATAGGTCTTGAGCACGGGCTCCGCCGTGAGCGCATCGACGATCTCAAGCCCAGCCTCAGGACCAAACAGCATGGCGAGGGCGACGGCGCGGTTGAGCTCGACGATCGGCGACGGCGCGATCTCGCCGAGCGCGCCGTAGAGTCCGACGATGCGCGCCCAGTCGGTCTCCTCAGCGGTGCGCGCCCGCGCATGGCAAGCAGCGATCGCCGCCTGCAGCGCATAGGGACCCGACCCGCGGCCTGACTCGCGCCCCAGCGCCTCGGCGCGATCGAGCGCGGCAAGCCCGCGCCGGATGAGAAGCTGATCCCAGCGCGCGCGGTTTTGGTCGAGCAGGAGGATGGGCTCGCCGGATGGGCTGGTGCGCGTCTCGAAGCGCGAGGCCTGGATCTCCATCAGCGCGACGAGGCCGTGCACGTCCGGCTCGTCGTGGGCAAGCTCGGCGAGGATGCGTCCGAGGCGCAGCGCCTCCTGGCAGAGAAGCGGCCGCATCCAGTCGTCGCCGGCGGTCGCCGAATAGCCCTCGTTGAATATGAGATAGATGACCGAGAGCACCGAGGAGAGGCGCGCGGCAAGCTCCTCCCCGCGCGGTACCTCGAAGGGCACACGCGACTCGGTCAAGGCGCGCTTGGCGCGCACGATGCGCTGCTGGATGGTCGGCTCCGGCACGAGGAAGGCGCGCGCGATCTCCTCCGTGGTCAATCCACCGAGCAGGCGAAGCGTGAGCGCCGCGCGCGCCTCTGGCGAGAGGATCGGGTGACAGGAGATGAAGATGAGGCGAAGCAGATCGTCGCCGACGTGATCGTCGAGCGCTGCGTCGGGATCCGGCGGCGTGCTCTGCTTGATCTCGAGCTCGTAGCCAAGCTCGGCCTGCTTGCGGCCGGCGAGCTTGGTGCGGCGGAAGAGATCGATGGCGCGATGCTTGGCGGTGGCCATTAGCCAGGCGCCGGGCTTGTCGGGCGTGCCAGACTTGGGCCATTGCTCGAGCGCAGCGACCAGCGCGTCCTGGGCAAGCTCCTCGGCGAGGCCGACATCGCGCACCATGCGGGTGAGTGAGGCGATGAGCCTGGCCTGCTCGATCCTGAACACCGCCTCGATGGCGCGATGCGTATCACTCGCCGTCATGGCGACCGATACAGCATCAATCAGTGGGGGGCTGCAAGTTCGGCTAGGCGCGTACGGCAGGGCATGATGGTTATCAGCGCTTCCGGGAAGCGGCAGCGCGCTCCGACATGTTCAGGGCGACGGCGGCGCGAATGAGCGCCTTCAACGCCTTCTCATCGATCTTGTCGCCCTCGTGGAAGTCGATGGCGCGCCTGGCATTGCCGTCGAGGCTCGAGTTGAACAGGCCTGATGGGTCCTTAAGCGAGGCGCCCTTGGCGAAGGTCAGCTTAACATAGTTCTTATAGGTCTCGCCGGTGCAGATGATGCCGTCGTGCTCCCACACCGGAACCCCGAGCATCGCGTTTGACGGCTTTCTCCATTTCACCTCCTCGACCACTTCGGGGTCGGCTTCCTTGATGAGAACTCGGACCCGCGCGAGCGTCTCGCCCCGCCAACCGGTGAGCGCCGCGATTCTCTCATCGATCAGCCGAGAGGGAGAGTCTCCTGCTGTTCCCTCGTTCGCGCCCCTCTTCTTCATGACGGTTGTCGCCCTCTTCATGGGACTGCGCGAGTAACGAGCCGCATCTCTCCGAGCGCGTCAATGCAAATCAGGTGGCCGCCAAGGATATGGACAGCACAGCCATTCACCAGCCGTGCGAGCATCCCATCATACTTCATCACCTCAGAGCGGAGTTCGTCCACTGCCTCGACTTCGTCGTCCTGATCGAAAAGCAAGAACGACGCATTGGACTTTGGGTAGATCAGAAGATGTCGAGGGACAGGAGCTGATTGGTAGATGGTCTTGCCGCTCTTACGCTTGATGCTCTCTACGACATCTGCCGCCCATGCCAACCCGGGTCGAGCCGCACCATGCCGGTGTCGGCAACCACCTGAGCCTGAGCTTGGGCGGTAGATAGCCTCTCCTCTGCATGGGCGACGGAAGCGAGCGCGAACGCGATAAGCAGCCGACGGATCATGGCCGTCAACTCTAGCTCGCCGCGGGTCAGCAGCCAACGTCGCTCCGCTATGCAACTTTGTAAATTGGGCTAGAACCGGACCTCTTTACTTCCGCCCCTGCCCGGCAGCCTTCTGCATCTCGTCGCAGCCGGCGGCGGCCTTCCGCACCTCGGGAGGCAAGTCCGCCATCTCCATCACCTGACGAATCTCGATGACTTCGTTCTCGGAGCCGGGGCAGCGCTTGGCCCATTCGATCGCCTCGTCCCTCGACGTCACCTCGATCATCCAGTAGCCGCCGATCACCTCCTTCGCCTCGGCGAACGGCCCGTCGGTCACCTTAGGCTTGCCGCCGGCGAATGAGACGCGCGCGCCCATCGACGGCGGGTGGAGACCGTCAAGCCCCCGCAGCACGCCAGCCTTCTGCAGGGCTTCGTTGTACTTCATCATCGCTTCGACGGCCTTGGCCTCCGGCATGGTGCCGGCGGCCGCCTTCTCGTAGCCCTTGGGGATCATCAGCATCATGAAGCGCATCGTCGCGTCTCCATCCTAGAGGGACGCGACGCCGCTCGCGCAGCGTCGCGTCACCTGTCGCGGTCCGGGGGGTTAGACCGCGGCTTCGGCCACGTTGGGCTGGCCGCACGGCTCGGGCTCACCTGGCGCCGCCATCTGGCGCAGCTCGCATTCGCCCTCCCAGCCGGGCATATGCGTCTTGTGCAAGGCCATGAAGCGCTCGGTCACGCTGATCATGTGCGCCTTCGACGGCACGTCGAAGATCGCATAGCCGCCGACCACCTCCTTGGCCTCGGTGTATGGGCCGTCGGTGACCGTGACCTTGCCGCCGGCGAGGCGGACGCGCGCGCCGGTGGCGGTCGGGTACAGGCCGCCGGACTGCACCATCACGCAGCCTTCCTTGGCGACCTCCTGCATGAACTGAGTGACCGCGTCCATCATCGCCTTGGACGGGGGGCTCGATTTTCCTTCGGTGTGCTTCACCATCGACAAAAAGCGCATTGGGGTCTCTCCTTCTCGGATTCTGATCGGTTTCGCTGCATTGGTGATTTGCGGGTCGCGGCGGCGCGGGGCTCTTCTAGCCGACGCCCATCTCGCGAAAGCGGTCGATCGCCTCGCTCTCGCCGAAGTCCTCGAGCTCGAACAGCTGGCGGATTTCGATCTCGCCGTCCTTTCCGTCGATCGACGGGTTGGGGAAGCGACGGGTCCATTCCAGCGCCTCTTCGCGCGACTTCACCTGGATGATGGTGTAGCCGGCGATCAGCTCCTTGGTTTCGGCGAACGGTCCGTCGGTCACGGTGCGCTTGCCGCCGGCATATTTGATTCGCCAGCCCTTGGAGCTCGGCTGCAGGCCGCTCGCGTCGAGCAGCACGCCGGCCTTTACGAGCTGCTCGTGATAGTCCGCCATGGCGGCGAACAGCTGCTCCGACGGCCTGACGCCGGCCTCGGAGTCCTTGGTGGCCTTGACGATAATCATGAAACGCATGGTTCACATCTCCTTCGGTTTGGCCCGCTCTGTTTCGGGCTGTGGGCAGGCTCTACCGTCACGTCGAACGGCGGCCCGCGAAATCGACATGGCCCAATAATTTTTTTGTTTGGCTTTTTGGCGGTACCGCTAGCGATGAGGCTAGCCGCCCTTTTTGGCGGCGCGCTTGGCGAGCGCGACCTCGAGGGCGGCGATGCGCTCCTTCAGCCGCTCGTTCTCCTCGCGCGCCTTCTGCGCCATGGCCTTGACCGCCTCGAATTCCTCGCGCTGCACCACATCGAGGTCGCGCAGCACCCGCTCGGCCTGGGCGCGAACCACGCTCTCGATCTCCTTGCGCACGCCCTCCGCCGCGCCGGCAGCGTCGGTGATGAGCTTGCCGAGCTCGTCGAAGAACCGGCCAGTGGTCTGCGTCATTGCCGTCCTTTCGAATTCCCAAGATGACTATGGGATGACGCTTGGCGCGGCGCAACCCACTGGCAGCGGCCTTCGGCGCCTTGACAGTCGGGCGGTGGCGGTCAAGGGTCGCGCGGCTCCTGTCAACTGATCGCGCGCCAGCAATGGACTTGCTCGTCATTCCCTATCCCGTGATCGACCCGGTGGCGCTCGAGATCGGGCCGGTGTCCATCCGCTGGTATGGGCTGGCGTACATGGCAGGCATCCTGCTCGGCTGGCTCTATGGCCGCTATCTCGTGTCGCGGCCGGAGCTGTGGGGCGGCAAGCCGGCGATGACGGTCCCCCAGGCCGACGACTTTCTGCTGTGGATCACGCTCGGCATCGTGCTCGGCGGCAGGCTCGGCTTCGTGCTGTTCTACGAGCCGAGCTATTTCTGGCAAAACCCGGCGGAGATCCCGGCGGTGTGGAACGGCGGCATGTCGTTCCATGGCGGACTGCTCGGCGTGGTGCTTGCCGTTTATCTGTTCGCCAAGATCAAGGGCATCAACGGGCTGTCGCTCGGCGATGTCGCGTCGGCTTCGACGCCGTTCGGGCTGTTCTTCGGCCGCATCGCCAATTTCATCAATTCGGAGGTGGTCGGCCGCGTGAGCGACGTGCCCTGGGCCATGGTGTTCCCCGGCGCGGGAGATCAGCCGCGCCATCCGAGTCAGCTGTACGAGGCTGCGCTCGAAGGCGTGGTGCTGTTCATCATCCTGCGCATCGCCACGCACCGCTATCGCGCGCTCGAACGTCCGGGAACGGTGTTCGGCCTGTTCCTCATCTTCTACGGAATCTTCCGCAGTCTCGTTGAGGAGTTCTTCCGCGAGCCGCATGCCGGGCACCCGATGGACGTCGGCATTTTCACGCCCGGCATCGTCTATTCGATTCCCATGATCCTCATTGGCGCCTGGCTGATCTGGCGCGCGCGGCGGCAGCCCGCTCTCGCCTCATCGTGATGGGCGCGCAGCACAAGCTTCAAGGCACGGACACGCCGCTTGCCGAACGGCTCAAGGCGCGGATCGCGCGAGGGGGACCGATCAGCGTTGCCAATTATATGGATGCCTGCCTCGCCGATGCGCGCGCAGGCTATTACCGCACGCGCCAGCCGATCGGGCTTAAGGGCGATTTCATAACCGCACCTGAGATCAGCCAAATCTTCGGCGAGCTGCTTGGGCTGTGGGCGGTTGCCGTGTGGCAGTCAATGGGCGAGCCGAGCCACGTTGTCGTCGCCGAGCTTGGGCCAGGACGCGGCACGCTCATGGCCGATGCGGTCCGGGCCTGGCGCAGCGTGCCCAAGTTTCTCGAGAGCGTCACGATTGCGCTGGTCGAGATCAGCCCAAGCTCGCGCGAGACGCAACGCGCGACGCTTCGCGGCGCTCCCGCCTCGGTTCGCTGGCATGACAGCATCGAGGACGTGCCCCAAGGGCCGCTCATCGTCATTGCCAACGAGTTCATCGACGCTCTGCCGGTGAGACAGTTCATGCGACAGGGCGGCGTGTGGCGCGAACGCTGTGTCACCGTGGGCCGCAACGGCAATCTGGTGTTCGCGCTGGGTGAGGTGATCAAAGACGCCGACCTTCCTGAGCCAGCGCGCGAACTTCATGCTCCCGACGGTGCGATCTTCGAGACACGGCCTGCGCTCGCTCCACTTCTCACCGCTTTGGCCGCACGACCTGCGAAAGCGCCACTTGCTGCGCTGTTCATAGATTACGGCCACGAGCAGTCAGGGTTGGGCGACACGCTGCAAGCCGTCCACCGTCACAAATTCGAAGACCCTCTCACCGCCCCGGGCGAGACAGACCTTACAGCCCATGTCGACTTCGCCGAGATGAAGCGATCGGCCAAAGCGCGCGGGCTCGACACCTATGGCCCCATGCCGCAAGGCGAATTCCTGCTGAAGCTCGGGCTCGAGGCACGGCGCGACAGGTTGCTTCGCGAAGCGAGGCCCGATCAGAGGGAAGCGATCGTATCGGGCGCCGCGCGGCTCGCGAGCCCAAGCGCCATGGGAATCCTGTTCAAGGCGCTTACGCTTGCAAGCTCCGGGCTTGCCTCTCCGCCGCCGTTCGGAGAGATTTAGCTGCTGGCCGGCTTCTTTCCATGGTTACGCCCGACAAAATGATGCTATGTGCCTCGAGCCTCGGGGCCATCGACGGCTTGCGCCACGGGTTCTTCACCCGCCAGGGCGGCGTGTCTGGCGGCATCTATGCCTCGCTCAATTGCGGCCCAGGCTCGCGCGACGATACGGCGAATGTCGCCGAGAACCGCGCGCGTGTCGCCGAGATCCTCGGGGTCAAGCCTGACCGCCTGCTCTCGCTGTCGCAGCAGCACAGCGCCGAGGCGGTGACCGTCAAGAAGCCATGGGATGGCGCAAAGACGCCCGAAGCCGACGCCATGGTGACCTCGACGCCAGGTCTCGCGCTCGGCGTGCTGACCGCCGACTGCGCGCCGGTGCTCTTCGCCGACGGCGAGGCGGGCGTGATCGGCGCCGCCCATGCCGGCTGGCGCGGCGCGCTGTCGGGCATCGTCGAGGCAACGGTCAAGGCGATGGAGAAGCTCGGCGCCGCGCCAGAGCGCATCACCGCGGTGATCGGCCCGGCCATCTCGCAGAAGGCCTATGAGGTTGGCTCCGAATATCTCGAGCAGTTCCTTGCCGAGGAGCCGGGCAGCGGGCCGTTTTTCGTCACCGACGAAGCCTCGGGCGAGCCCCATTTCGACCTGCCCGGCTATGTCGGCGAGCGGCTGGCGCGCGCCGGCGTCGGCCAGATCGCCGACCTCGGGCTTTGCACCTATTGCGAGGAAACCCGGCTGTTCTCCTATCGCCGGTCGCAACATCATGGCGAGGAAGACTACGGCCGCCAAATTTCCGCCATCGTGCTTGCCTGACTCCTGTTCACTATGACGGCTATAGGGTGGGAAACCAGTTCACGCTAAATCTGGACGCGAGCGGGCCGAGGCAGGTAATCTGTTGCGCGGGAAAGGGTTGAGAGTCCCGTCACGACAGGTTTGTCGCGAGCGGTGCTGTGCGGCCAACAGAGGGAGTGTTTTGTTGGGCGCGGACTCACGACACATGGGCGGTTGCTTCAAGCGTATCGCAACGACGGCCTTCGCCGTGCTCCTGCTCATGTGCCTCGGCGCCTGCGGCGGAGGACCCGGCAGCCCGAGCGGCAGCAGTTTCTGGAGCAGCGCAACCAGTCTGCTCAGCCGCTCGACCAAGGTCGCGGTGGCGCCCATCATCGGCACGCCTCCGCAGGTGGCGACAGACCTCACCGACGCCCTGGTCGCCGCCGGCAAGGACCGCAGTCTCACGCTTATCCCCGGTACCTCTAGCAGCGCCAATTACACCTTGCGCGGCTACCTCGTCGCGACGAACGAGCGGGGCGGCGCGAAGATCTCTTATATCTGGGATGTGACCGACGCCCAGGGCGGACGGGTGGCGCGGGTCTCCGGCGACGAGATGATCGCCGCGAAAGCCGGCGGCGACCCGTGGGCCGGCGTCGACAGCGCAACGCTCAGGGCCATCGCCGGAAAGACCACCTCCCAGCTCGCCGCAACCCTGTCGCGAGGTGGCAGCGCGCCAAGCGCCGTGGCAGCCTCCGACGCAAGCCCTCCCGCGACAGCATCGGCAGCCGCACCGGCGCCTGCCGTGAACCTCAAGTCTAATGGCGTGGTGGTGGCGCCGGTGGCCGGAGCTCCCGGCGACGGGCAGAGATCGCTGACCACGGCGCTGAAGAAACGCCTCTATGCCGGCGGCATCAAGCTCGCCAACGGCACGACCGAGAACGTGTATATGGTCAAGGGCAGCGTCGTGATGTCGGACGCGAGCAGCGGCAAGCAGAGCATCCGCATCGACTGGCTCGTGCTGGACCCGAGCGGCAGGAAGCTCGGCACCGTGTCGCAGCAAAACACCATCCCGCGCGGCTCGCTGAACGGCCCATGGGGCGCCGTAGCCGACGCCGCGGCAGGCGCCGCCGCCGACGGCATCATCAAGCTCCTCCCCAAATCGAGCTGACGGGCTGACGCTAATCCACAAGTCTGCGGCAGCTCGCGAGTTTACAGCGCCCCTAAGCCCTTGTTAAAAGCCGGGCGTGATGCAGAAACCGTCCGCTCTTGCTCTTGCCACTGAAGGGTCGAGGAGCGATCGAATGAAGCTGGTCGCCGGCAACAGCAACCGCCCTCTGGCTGAGGCAATCGCGACTTACCTCAAGACGCCGCTCGCGAAATGCGTGGTGCGCCGCTTCGCTGACATGGAAATCTTCGTCGAGGTGCAGGAGAACGTCCGCGGCGAGGACGTGTTCGTCATCCAGTCGACCTCGGCTCCCGCCAACGACCATTTGATGGAGCTGCTCATAATCATCGATGCGCTGAAGCGCGCCTCGGCGCGGCGCATAACGGCAGTCCTCCCCTATTACGGTTATGCCCGGCAGGACCGGAAACCGGGGCCGCGCACGCCGATCTCGGCCAAGCTCGTGGCCAACATGATCGTCGAGGCCGGCGCCGACCGCGTGCTTACCCTCGATCTACATGCTGGGCAGATCCAAGGCTTCTTCGACATTCCGACCGACAATTTGTTCGCCGCGCCGGTCATGGTGCAGGACATCAAGCAGGTGTTCCCCACCGATAATCTGATGGTGGTGTCGCCTGACGTGGGCGGCGTGGTACGCGCGCGGGGGCTCGCCAAGCGTATCGATGCGCCCCTCGCCATCGTCGATAAGCGCCGCGAGCGGCCTGGCGATTCCGAGGTGATGAACGTGATCGGCGACGTGTCGGGACGGACCTGCATCCTGGTCGATGACATCGTCGATTCCGGCGGCACGTTGGTTAACGCGGCAGAGGCGCTGCTCGATCACGGGGCTTCGCTGGTCACGGCCTATATCACGCACGGCGTTCTCACCGGCGGCGCGGTCGCCCGGGTCATGGCCTCGCAGCTCAAGGAGCTCGTCATCACCGACTCAATCCTGCCGACCGAGTCGGTGAAGAACGCGCGCAACATCAGGGTGCTGCCGATCGCGCCTCTGCTCGGCGAGGCGATCGCGCGCACCTCTGAGGAGCAGTCGGTATCGAGCCTGTTCTATTAGCCGGCACCCGGCTAGCCGGTCTTCAGCACGATCTTGCCGCGCGGCCTCGACCGCATGCCCTCCATCATTTCGTGCGCGGTGCGAAGCTCGGCGAGCGGCAGGACGGCGCCGACGGACGTCGCGATCTCGCCCGCATCGACCATAGCGGCGATTCTCTCAAGAGCGGCGGTGGTTACATCGACAAGGATGAACTCAGCCCGCGCTCCGAGCCATCTCGCCTCCTCGGCGTCAGGCTTCGACACCGCCGAGACCAGAATGCCACCGGATTTCAGGATTGACAGCGACCGCCTTTGCACGTCGCCGCCAACTAGGTCGATGGCCACATCGACAGGGTCGAGCCCATCCTCGAAGCGGGAGGCACGGGAATCGATGACCTCGTCGGCGTCGAGGCCATAGATATAGTCGAAATCACGCGCCGACGCCGTGGCGATGACACGGGCGCGCACCATGCGGGCGAACTGCACGGCATAGGCGCCAACACTGCCAGCGGTACCGTGGATCAGCACGGTCTGCCCCGGGGCAAGCCTCGCGTGGTCGATCAGCATCTGCCGCGCCGTCGCCGCCACCACCGGCATCGAGGCGGCATTGATAAATCCGAGCCTGCGGCTTCGACGCGACCATACTGGCAGATGCCGCCGCATATTCGGCATCGGCTTCGGTGAAGCGCGAGTTGGTGATGCCGAACACCTCGTCGCCCGGTTCGAAGTCCGTCACGCCGGGGCCGATTTCTTCAACGACGCTGGACAGATCAAAACCGAGCGTCAGCGGCAGAGGCTGATCGATCTTGCTTGTACCAGCGCGAATCCACGCATCCCAAGGCCCGACGCCTGAGGCCTTCACCGCGACCAGCACCTCGCCCCGACCGGGCCTAGGCTTTTCGACGTCCTCGAGCACGATCGCTTCGGGAGGACCGAAGCGACGGATGCGATTCGCTTTCATCCTCCGTCACTTGTCGAACGTGGTGAGCTCCGCGCCATCATCGGCGATGAAGATGGCGAGCAGGCTAGCAGGCTCGGTCGCGCTTGCGTTCTCGCTGACGAGATGCTCGCTCCCTGGAGGTTCGAAGAAGGTCTCGCCAGCCTTCCGCCGGCCCTGTCGCCGAGCTCTCCGAGCGGATCTCGCCAGACAGCACATAGACGAGCACGCTGCCGGCATGGTGGTGCTTGACCGATTTTCCGCCCGGGATAGCTCACCACGACCGCACTGACGCTTTTTCCAGGCACGTTTGGCAGTTTCTCGCTGGCGACCTGCTTTATCTCTTCGCCTTGGCCGGTCGCCAGACTCGCGGTCGCCATGACCGCGAGGCCTGCAAGGAGTCCCACCAACACCAACGCGGCGCATCCTATTACTGCATTCATGCCTCGGCCTCCATCAACCGTGTCAAAACGTGCAAGTGCCCACCCAGACCAGAAGCCAGACCGCCGCGCCGGCCACGCCAAGCGCTACGAAGGCGTTGAGCCAAGTGCGCTTGCGAAGCGCCGCGGCAATGTCGCCGTCATGCAGATCCTCGGCAATTCTGACCCACAGCCTCTCGAGCCAGAGCACGTCGAGCAGGAAGGTCAGCGCTGCTGCTACAAGCTGGAAGGCGGAGGCTGCTGTACATGCGTTCATGACGGCCTCCTACTCGGCTGGGAGTCCGTCCTCGCCCAAAGCGAGTTGCGGGCGAGGACAACCAGATGAGCTTAGCTATTGCGCGGCAGCGGCATGACGCCGGGCGAAAGAGATGGCATAGGCCTGACTCCGAATGTTGATCATCGGGTCCTCGGGCTCGATGCCCGCCGGCACCGCATTCTCGATGAACAACAAAGCGCGCTGTGCGGCGTCGCTGTCAGCCACCGCCTTGTCGATCTCGATCGTGCCGAGCTCGACGGTCTTGCGGTCGTCAGGCCAGGCAATCGATGGATCATCGAGGTTGTCCCCCTTCTCGGCGACCTGCGCGATGTATTTGAACTTCACCGGCCCGTCGCCCACGCGCTTCACAATCTCTTCCATGAGGTAATTCGGGCCGGCCGCGGCAAGCTGATCCTTGGTGAGATATTGCGGGCCGCCGTCGGGCTGAAGCTGGTAGCGCACATAGGTGACATCGCCCTTGGCGTTGGCGAATTTGAAGGTGTTGACGCCGAAATAGGGCAACGTGCCGAAGCTGACGGGGGCGGGCTTCTCCGCGGTGAGGAAGGTCTTGGCGATGGGATGCGTCTCGAAGAATTTCTCGAGCGGCGTGGGCTTCGGCGCATCGGGGCCGCTCGCGGCGATGGCGAGCAGGAGATCGCGGAACTCGGGGGCGGTCGCGGTGGGGAAGCCGTTATAGGAATGGGTGACGAGATCGGTATCGGTGCCGTCGGGAAGATGGAACTTCACCGCAAAGCCACGCGGGCTTGCATTAGGATCGGTGTCGGGAATTTTGGGCACGCCGGCGAAGTCGGAAAACCGGACGGTGACCGGCACCGACGTGCCTTGCAGATGCGGCGCCTTGCTAAGGCTGGCTGCCTCAGGGCTTGGCGTGAATTTCCCTTCGAGCACCACGCCCTTGGCGTGCACCGCGCGATTGTCGGTCTGCTTGCCGAATACGGCATTGAGGGCGTCGACCAATTGCGCAGGGTTGAAGTTCTGATTGGAATCGTTTTGTGCAAAGGCGCTTGCCGGCAGCAGCAGCAAAACTGTGAGCGGCAAAACGCGAACGAACATTGTGGCTTGCATGAGGGGACTCCTTTTGCGGGGCAGGACGCCGCTTATGATGCCGTAAGTCCAAGACAAAGGTATTGCGTAAATTGGCGGCGTTTTGTGTAATCTTGGCCTGAATCGCAAAGCGCCACCGCGCAACGTTGCGAGCTAAGCGTCGCAAAACCCGGCTATAGTGACGCTGGAGGTCGAAGTTTAGACTGATCTGTCAGACGGGGGATGCAATGGGCGCTTCGCTTACGGCGACGATTCCGGGCGGCCAATGGCGCCAGGCGCCTATGGAGAGAAAGTCGCGAGATATGCTGGGATCACCAGCAGACCTCCGGTTATCACCCGAACCATCCGTAACCAGCAATTGCGGTTACCCGGCTGAGCTCCGACGGCGCGGTCCGCGGCATCACAACCCAGATACCGAATGAGAGCTCGTACATTCTTTCTCTCCAGCTGCGCGACTTTGAACATCGCCAATTGTGGTTGAACAGGCGCCCCTGTCCGCACCGATCCTTGGCGAAAGGTACGATCAATCTCTACGACCTCGAGGTCGACATTCTGGCCGACGTGCAAAGCCGCTTCGATTCGATTCAGTTTTATTTGCCCCGTGCCGCCGTTGCAGCAGTTCAGCAGCGACAACGGCTTGGGCACCGTTGGCAATCTAGAGATGGAACTGGGGCGCGCCATACCGGACCCGATTGTCGAGCATCTCGGACATTGTCTGCTCCCCGCCATCGAGCATCCGAAACAGACCAATGGGCTTTTTGTCGACTACATCGCATTGGCTCTCTATGCGCATCTGGTGCATAGCTACAGCTCGGCGCGAGCGTCTCAGACAGTCGTGCGAGGGGGCCTTGCTCCGTGGCAGTACCGGCGCGTCACCGAACTCATGGCGGCAAACCTCGACGGGGATGTGTCGCTAACTCAGCTGGCTGCCGCATCTGGTTTGTCGGCAAGCTACTTCACCCGCGCCTTCAGGAGATCGACCGGCGTGCCGCCGCACCGCTGGCTGATGCAGAGGCGCATCGACAAGGCGAAGGACCTGTTGCGGAACTCGGGCTAATCTCTGAACGAGATCGCGCTTGCCTGCGGTTTCGCCGACCAGAGCCACTTCACCACCGTGTTCACGCGAATGGTTGGCGCAAGCCCAGGCGCCTGGCGCCGCGCGCGACAGAGCTAGACGCTGTTAACGATCAGCGGCTCGCCGCTCAGTGACCGCCTTCATATTTGAAGGAGACTTTGAGCTTGGTGCGGTAGCCCTCGACCTTGCCATCAGTGATGACGATGTCCTGCTCCACCACCTCAGCCACGCGCAGGTCACGCAGATGCTCGCCGGTGAGCTCGACCGCGTTCTTGGCGGCCTCTTCCCAAGATTTCGGGCTGGTGCCGATGATTTCGATGACTTTATAGACGCTCTGCGGCATTGTGTTTCTCCTTGGAATCGAAAGAGCTTGCCGACGCCGGCGGAATTGCCTTGGAGCCATTCGGATCGGCTTATCCTACGCGGATTAGGAGCCGATTGTCAGGGCCACGATTTAGGCGCTATAAGCTCCTCGATTTTCGCGCTGGGCTCGCGCCCCGCGCCCGACCTTACGGGGCCGCTTTCCGGCCCCTCATTATTTAGCGAGGCTTGGAACGCTATGGCTGAAACGACCGAACTCAAGGCATGGGCGAGGCAGCGCTCGGGCAAGGGCGGTGCGCGCGCTACGCGCCGCGACGGGCGCATTCCCGGGATCCTGTATGGCGACAAGAAGGAGCCTGAGAGCATCTCGGTCGAGTATCGCGCGATCTCCCAGCAGCTGCTCGCCGGCCATTTCCAGAGCACCATCTTCACTCTCAATGTCGAGGGCACCAAGACGCGCGTGATCCCGCGCGGCGTGCAGCTCGACCCGGTGCGCGATTTCCCCATCCATGTCGATTTCCTGCGGGTGAGCAAGGATGCGCTCGTTACCGTCGATGTGCCGGTGCGCTTCCTCAACGAGGCGGCGTCTCCGGGCCTGAAGCGCGGCGGCGTGCTCAACATCGTGCGCCACGAGATTCCGGTGCGTTGCGCTGCTGACGCCATCCCAGACCATTTCGATGTCGACCTGACCGGGCTCGAGATCGGCAACTCGGTCCATATCTCGGCGATCAAACTGCCGCCGAATGTGCGCCCGACCGTCGCCGAGCGCGACTTCACGGTGGCGACCATCGTCGGACGCACGGCTGAAGAGCCCGCGCCCGGTGCTGCCGTCGCCGCCGAGGCTGTCGAGCCCGGCGCCGAAGGCGCGGAGGGTGCCGTTCCCGCCGAGGCTGCCGCCGCCGGCGCCGAGGACAAGGAGAAG
>DASSLP010000133.1:0-4036 GCA_035689365.1 Methyloceanibacter sp. | reverse complement strand
GAAGGGGGCGGCAATGATCGAGGTCCGACATCATGCTGGCGGCTCCGCGCCGAAGGACTAAACCGCTCTCGCGGTAACTTGTAGCGAGAAGAGAGTTCGGGGCAGTAGCGGGAAGCGGGCGTCCTGTCTTGGGATTGAGGGGCTAAGAACCTCACCCAAGACAGGAGCCCCCAATGACCGACAAGGCCATCAGTCCATTACGCCGTCGACTGATCGAGGACATGGCGATCCGCCGGCTCGGCCCCAAGACTCAGCACGACTACATCCGCCACGTCAAAAGGTTTGCGGATTTCCTGGGCCGGTCTGCCGACAAGGCCACCGCGGAGGATGTCCATCGCTACCAGCTGTGGCTGGCGTCGATCGGGACGACGGCACCGACCGTCAACGTCGGTGCCACTGCCCTGCGGTTCTTCTTCAGGGTCACGCTGAGGCGCAGCGATCTTGCCGAGGAGGTCGTCTCGACCCGCGAACCTCGTCGCCTGCCCATTGTTCTGAGCCCGGAAGAGGTCGGTCGGCTGCTCGCCGCGGCGACAAACATCAAGCACAAGGCGCTCCTGAGCCTGGCTTATGCCACCGGTCTGCGCGCATCGGAGGTCGTATCGCTCAAGCTCAGCGATATCGATCGTGACCGGATGGTCATCCGGGTCGAACAGGGCAAGGGAAAGAAGGATCGGTATGTGATTCTTTCGCCCAACCTTCTCGAGCTGTTGCGCGAATGGTGGCGCGCCGCGCGCAAGAAGGGATGGATGTCTGCCGGTCAGCCCTGGTTGTTTCCCGGCTACCGCGGGAAGCATACGAGTGCGCGCCAGCTCCACCGGATCGTTCGCCTAGCCGCGGGGCGTGCCGGCATTACCAAACGTGTCGGCGTTCACACACTGCGGCACAGCTTTGCCACCCATCTCCTGGAGCAAAAGACCGATATCCGGCTCATCCAGGTTCTGCTCGAAGCAGAGACATACTGCCCGCCGACACCCGATCGAGGGACGGATTTACTACCCGTTTCATCCCCGGTGCGGCGAGCCCGTGCTCATTGCCAGGCAATATGCCTACCGTGGTTCTGAGCTGGTCGTTATTCCGCAGCCCGACGGCTCGGTCGCTTGCATACCTGCGTGGATGACACACGAATCGGCGGCGCAGCACCAGCTTCGTGCTGAGCCGCGGCTGTCGCTTGATATTCTGCGATCTCTGCGTGCCGAGATCGATGCGCTTCTAGGCTTTCTCCAATCCGACTCCGGGATGGAGAACGCCAACAATGAAGCGCAAGAACGCACGCATTCAGCCGGACCTGTTCGAGCAGGACGAGCCTCGCGTGTTGCCGGCCCTCTCACAGAAGGAACAGCTGGCAACGCTGGTCGAAGCCCTGCTGCTCGAGATCGCGGCGGCGCTGGCAAACGGGGAGGCCGGCGATGACCAAGATCACGGCTAACCACCTGGGCCGCGCTGCTTTCGTCTACATCCGCCAGTCGACGGCCGATCAGCTTCTGCACAATCCGGAGAGCCGCCGCCGTCAGTACGGGCTCGCCGATCGTGCTCGACAGCTCGGCTGGACCACAGTCGAGGTCATCGACGATGATCTGGGCCGCTCGGGAGGCGGCATCAATCGGCCGGGCTTCGAGCGCTTGCTGGCTGCGATCTGTGAGGGGCGGGTCGGCGCCGTATTTGCGATCGAGGCATCGCGGCTGGCCCGCAACGGCCGCGACTGGCATACGCTGATCGAGTTCTGTGGACTTGTCGGGACCATCATCGTAGACGAGGACGGACTCTATGATCCGCGTCATCCCAACGATCGCCTGTTGCTCGGCATGAAGGGCACTATGAGCGAGCTGGAGCTGTTGTCGCTCTTTCGCCAGCGCTCACATGAGGCGCTGAAGCAGAAAGCGCGCCGCGGCGCGCTGTTTCTCGGTGTCGCGGCCGGCTATCTGCGGATCGGGCGTGACCGGATCGAGATGGATCCGGATCAGCGGGTGCAGGACGCCCTCAGGCTGGTCTTCACCAAGTTCACCGAGCTGCAAAGCGTGCGACAGGTGCACGTGTGGTTGCGGGACGAGGGCATTGCGTTGCCCGTCGCATGCCACACGGCAGCGGAGGGGCGCAGCATCGTCTGGAAGCTGCCGCTCTACAACACGGTCCACAACATCCTGACCAACCCCGTCTACGCTGGCGCTTATGCCTTTGGCCGCACGATGAGCAAGGTCAGCGTCGAGGACGGCCGCAAGCGCGTCAATCGGGGCCTGCGGCGCCCATTGGCCGAATGGGACGTGCTGCTCAAGGATCAGCACGAGGGCTATATCTCCTGGAGCCAGTTCGAGAGGAACCAGCAGGTGATTGCCGACAATGCGACCGGTAAGGGCAGTGCCGCGGTCAGAGGCGCGGTGCGGCGCGGCGAGTTGCTTCTTGCTGGACTATTGCGTTGTGGCCATTGCGGCCGCAAGCTGTACGTGGGCTATGGGGGCAAGGCGGGGCGCTATTACTGCCAGGGCGCTCTTGTGAACCACGGCACGGAGCGGTGCATCTCGTTCGGGGGTTTGCGTGTCGATCACGCTATCGGTAGCGAGGTTCTTCGGGTCCTGAAGCCGTTCGGCGTCACTGCCGCCGCGAAGGCGCTCGAGGCCCAAACGAGCGAGACGTCGGCGGCCCAGAGGCAACTCGATCTGGCGCTGCAGCAGGCGCGCTTCTCGGCGGCGCATGCCCGTCGGCAATACGACGCCGTCGATCCCGACAATCGCCTGGTCGCCGGTGAGCTGGAGCGCCGCTGGAACGAGGCGCTGCAAGTCGTGTACGGGCTCGAGGGCGAGGTCGCCGCGCTCGAGGCGAGAAAGCCAGCGCCCTTGGGTGAGAAGGAGCGGCGGCACTTGCTGCAACTCGGCGCCGATCTCGAACTCGCTTGGTCGCACCCGGCTGCGACAGCAGCAACGCGCAAGAGGATCTTGCGCGCGGCACTGTACGAGATCGTCGTGCGCATCGAGGGCAGCCTCATTGAGATGGTCCTGCACTGGCAGGGCGGAGACCACACCGCGCTGAAGCTGAAGACGAATGGAGCCGGCAAGCATCGCTGGACAGTGCCCGAAGACACGTTGTCGCTGATCCGCGAGCTGGCGCGCCTGATGCCCGACCAACAGATCGCGCGCCTCCTCAATCGCGCCGGAAAACCGACCGGTCGCGGCAACGGTTGGACCAAAGCGCGGGTCTGCTCGTTCCGCAATCACCACGGCATTGCCGTTTATCGCGATAGCGAGTGGGCCGAGCGGGGCGAGATAAGCCTGGAAGCAGCGGCGCAAATCATGGATGTGAGCATCATGACGGCGCTGCGCATGGTTCGGCGCGGCATCCTAAAGGGGCGCCAGCTTTGCAGGGGCGCGCCATGGGTGATCAAGGTCGAGGACATGGCCGCGTATCGGGAACAGAAGCCCTCGCGGCGCTCGCTAACATCGGATCCCACCCAACAGAGCTTTATGTTTCAGTGACATAGAAGGTACCGCATTATGGCGCGTGGCCGCTCGGACACAAGAAGCTCGACACGACCGCGCTCTATACACGGGTCGCTATCAACACGCTCGGCCAGGTGACAAGTCCGCTCGACTTTCTACTGAAGATGCCGGGCTGACGGGCGGCCGTTGTCACGGCCGGCGGTCGAGGTGGCGGACATCTTGCGCCACCGCGGACCGGCGTGGCGTGCGTCCCATGCCGGCCATGTGAGCCTCGGCCAACTCAAGGTCATGTCGGCGATCGAGCGCTGCCGAACCGCGGCGTTGGGCGGTCATGTCGAACGCTGCGAGGCGTGTGCGCACACACGCATCTCCTATAACTCCTGCCGCAACCGGCACTGCCCCAAGTGCCAGGCCGCTGCCGCCAAGGAGTGGCTGGCTGGCCGCCAGGCCGAACTGCTGCCGGTCCCCTATTTCCATGTCGTCTTCACCTTGCCGGGACCGATCGCCGACATCGCCTATCAGAACAAGGCGGTCGTCTATGACCTGTTGCTCAAAACCGCCGCCGAGACCCTGATCACCATCGCCGCCGACCCCAAGCACCTCGGCGC